>JBAVTY010000823.1:0-3139 GCA_049696495.1 Candidatus Nitrosopolaris sp. | reverse complement strand
GAGCTGGAGCTGCAAAGACAACGAAACATGGAACATGTCAGCTAGAATCCACTTCTAAAGTAAGCAGCTACTTTCATCACCGTGGCGAGGAGCTTGTTTTCAGAGGAATTATGGGATCAGGAACAATTTTCTTCACAAGCTGCAATATGAGATGCTCTTTTTGTCAAAATGGAGACATAAGCACAGATAAGGATAACGGCATTTCCATAACACCCAATCTCCTAGCACTCATGATTTGGCATCTAAGAATGGAAGGCTGCCATAATACAAACTGGGTCGGTGGTGATCCAACTATACACCTACATACGATTGTGCAAGCAATAAGCATGCTTGACTCCTTCAAGATATCAAGTATAAAAAGGAACAAGGAAGAGCTTAACAATATCGAAGCTGTAAAGACTGATAATTATAATAATTACTTTAGCAATTGGCGTATGAATTCAGAATATGCATTCTACAAGAAACGGCTGTTCAATAGCCCGCAGCTGTGGAATTCAAACTTCTTTATGAGCAAGGAGACGATGTGTGTTCTCCGTTCGCTCATTGATGTGTGGCTTCCCGACTTCAAGTTTGGACCTGGCAAATGTGCTTTAGATTTGTCTAGAACTCCTTGGTACTGGGATACCGTAACTAACAATCTTAGACTTATCTATGAATGGGAAGAAGATTTTGTCATCCGTCATTTGATAATGCCGAATCATGTGGAATGTTGTACCAAACCAGTTCTAGATTGGATTGCCAGGAACATGCCAGAAGTTCCAATAAATATCATGGATCAGTATTATCCAGATAATCTGTGTGATTCGAGCTCACAAAAATATCGGGAGCGTTACAGGGAACTTGCACGATCTCCTACTCAAGAAGAAATTATAAGATCGTATCAGTATGCAAGGGACTTGGGCCTCAACTTTGAAAAATTATCTTGCGAGAAATCAGTTTTCGGATTGAATCCATAAGGAAAGCAGTTTCTATCGGATCGGCTCGATTATAAGCTTTCCATGATTCGATCTCTCTGGTAAGCACATCCACCATCGTTAGTGTTTCTTCCCCAGCCAAGATATTTCATCTTAATAAGATTAATTCGCTAAGTTGAATTAGCTTTCTATCTTCCTCAGTTTCACTTTCAGATCAATTCTACTCACCTCCTGTCTATGATAAGTCATCGCCTTTGCCAAAGCGAGCGATATCACTCTAAATATCATTGTGCCCTATGTCAATTAATATGGTTGCAAGCGAGTCGAAAAATAGGGTGAATGTCATAACAGTTTTTTTAGAACACGACAAAAAAAACCTAATCCTCAAACGCAGCCGGAAGGTAAGAACTATGAAGACAAAATGGGCTGGCATAAGTGGATATGTCGAAGAAGAGGAGCCGCTAAAACGAGCTCAAAGAAATTGAAGAAGAAACTGGTTTAAACGACAAAAATTTGACGCTCCTCCGCATTGGAGAGCCTTTAGAAGCAGTCGAATCTAATGAGCCGGAGATAACATGGATTGTTCATCCATACCTTTTCGGTTCAAATACGGATCAGATCAGCATTGGTTGGGAACATGACTAGTACAGATGGATAAGTCCTGGAGAAATAAAAAATTATGAAACCGTACCAAGATTAGGAGATGCATTTGATAGGGTAACGCTAGGCTAATATGCGACCGACTCAGTAGGTGACATCTTCGACAAAGTGAAGACCTAAAAGACCAGGTATCTGAGTACCTTGACAAGCAATTTGGAATATGGTGCTAAAATGACATTTGTTATGACACTCGACTTATAAGTCGACTAAAAACCATTTACGATTTATAATAATAGATTATGATTACAGAGTCGGAAACAAAAAGAATTTTCGTGAAAGAAGTTAATTACGGTCACTATAGTAGCTTTACCTATACATCTCATAGCGACAGAATTGAATCTATATTTCTCATAAATACAAGTAGCGGACACGCTAAAAAGATTTAAAGCAAAGGACGCTTTCCGATTTCCTAGATTTTCCAATCTAAAAAAGGGTTTTCAAGAGGGTTGGGTATGAGTTCTGGGTGCATACTCTTATTAACAACGGTAGTACCATCAACCAATTCTTTAGTTATTGCAGGAAAAATCCCTGGAGCTTGGCTCGTACAGATAGAAGATGCGGGCCATGCATTATTTGCGCAATATCCAGATAAAGTCAATAAAGTATTACAAACATTTCTTTCTAGTTAGCATTGGTATTGTCAGCTGAAGTGAAGACAATTAACAAGTACAATACAAATTTGACATCCACGTTGAATCCAGAGACACAGGTCGACCGTATCCTTACAAATTTAGTATGTTTCTGCAATTTATCATACTACAAGGTGTTTGCGTTAAAATCGATAAAATGGTTTGTGACGGAAGAAGATGATCGGATTGGTAGTAGGATGAACGACAAACAGTGATAATTGCACAGTGGCCTTTACAGGCGACGTAAACTTTTCTCTAAATTCGCTCCATGCCCATGTCGACATCCATATCCATATAAGAAGATAGGTCGTATTTTGAAATCTTTAAGTGACCTTCTTTTTCTTTATGATCTTCTACATCCGACCCAAAAACAAAACTAGTTTCGCATTCGCGGCAAAACCATATTACTTTCAGATCCTCCTGATGCATAGTTGCCAGATTTAATAGAATGCTATTGAATATAAGAGATATGAAACCAGATCATATCCTTTTTATTTGAACTTATGTTCCAAACGAATATGCACAATGTTCTTGGAGTATAATGTTAGAAGACAATTAATGTACGAACTAGGTCGTCATTTCACCATGTCCAGTTACTGGTATATTTGCATCGCCCGGAAGATTTCATCGAAAAGTTCCAGGCTCAGGAGATTGTTGAAATATAGGATTACCTACAATATCATCAGCGCTCCAATACGTCTCAAAGCCAGGAAATGGCACAAGTCCTTCACATCGTCATTCGATTCTTGTATACTTAACACTGTAACGATTATTGTTCCATTATAATCTATATCTGGAGATGGACTAACCCATGGATTGTTCGCTGCCCCGATGATCTTAACTTTAAATTGACTAGTTGACCCGGATAGACCAGAAAAGCTCATACGTGAACTATCCGCAGATTCACAGAAAAAACTTATCGCTATTCCAGGCGAG
>JBAVTY010000822.1:0-13159 GCA_049696495.1 Candidatus Nitrosopolaris sp. | reverse complement strand
GTTCATTCGAGAATCTGGTAACAATTCTATTAATTTGCCTGACCTATTTACTCTAAGCTTTTTATAACTCGATTAGACAGTTTTTAATAAATGCCAAATAAGGTTTGTGTTCTCGGTGCGGGCAGTACCAAATACGGTAAATTAAACGAAGGCATTATCGAAATTGCATTGGATGCATCTATAGACGCAATAAATTCAGCTGGTATTACACCTAAGAATATTCAGGCAGGATACATTTCAAATGTTTTTGGAGTGTCCGATAAGCAAGTCCATATGGCTCCAGTCATTATGAGTAACCTAGGTATCCCAGAAGTGCCAGGACTAACAATAGAATCAGCATGCGGATCAGGTTCTATTATGTTTAGAGAAGCATATGCGAATATAGCAGCTGGATTCTATGATTGCATATTAGGATTAGGCGTGGAAAAAATAACTCATACCGGAACAATCGAAAGTACTACTTTGTTCTCTTATTGTTCGGATTTCTTCTACGAAGGTGGAAATGGGGCTTCCTTCCCAGGATTATTTGCATCAATTGCTCGAGCGTATATGGCTAAATATAAAGCCAGTGAGGAAGACCTCGCAAGAGTCGCAGTAAAGAATCACGAAAATGGACTTTTGAATCCAAAAGCTCATGTCAGGAAAAAAATTACGATAGACGACGTATTGGAATCCCCTATTGTTGCTTCCCCTTTAAAGTTGTATGACTGCTGTCCGTTTTCCGATGGGGGGTCTGCAGTCATTCTTTGTAATGAAGATTTTGCGAAGAAAAGTGGTAAGCCTTTCGTTGAGGTGATTGGCTCGGGTAGAGGTGCATCGTCGGCTGCAGTCCAAGGTCGAAGTGATATTACAACTATCCCAAGTACTGTAGCCGCGGCAACACAGGCATACAAAATGGCCGGCATCACACCAAAGGATATCGATTTTGCTGAAGTACATGATTGCTTTACGATCGCAGAAATCATTGATATCGAGGACCTAGGGTTCTTCAAGAAAGGAACCGGAGCCAATGCCGTCAGAGAGGGAACAACTTCTAGAACCGGAGAAATTCCCATTAATCCTTCAGGTGGACTAAAATCAAAAGGTCATCCAATCGGCGCGACAGGCGTAGGTCAGGTTGTAGAGGTTTTCGAGCAACTTACGGGTAAAGCTGAGCAAAGAACAGTTAGAGATGCTGAAATAGCACTTACTCATAACTTCGGAGCTACTGGTGCAAGTGCTGCCGTCCATATCTTTAAGAGGGTTCAATGAATGGAATCGTCAAAGACAGGACCGCAAGAACAGAGTCCTCGTGAAAAGTTTATAATCGCTGCACGTAGGAACAAGATACTTGCCAAAAAATGCTCGCTTTGTGGACACTTGATGCTTGTTACAGTATATTGCTGTGAAAAATGTTCTAGTCGCAAATACGAGACTCTAGAGTTGGAAGGAACAGGTAAAGTTGTGACGTACACAATTCAAGCTGTAGCACCGGAGGGATTTGAAGATGCTGGATCATATGCATGGGTTATATTCAGTGTGGATGGTACAGATTTAAGAGTATCCGGTTTCCTACCTGGAGTGATATCATCAACCGCCTTACCCATTGGATCAAGAGTCAGGGTATCAGATTATCATCCAACTCATGGCTTGTCGTTGCAAAAAGTCTAGAGTAATTATTTTCAATTCCCTGTATGTAGCTGATTGCAAACAATCAGGTTCAACGCTACTAACCTACTATTAAGACGTCATCAAGAGCAAAAAACGAATCCTCGTAAAAAGTCTCTGCACGTAGGAACAAGATACTTTCGGATAACTGCTAATAATGGAAGCAAAAAAGGTATTTACGTTTGGCTACTACCCATTTAGTAGATTAGCTTTTTGATAGCTATTTTGTATATACACTTTAACGCTCGATTTTAACATTTTTTCGACTAACCTGAATCAGTCGACAAATGGATCAGCATCAACAACAATTCAAGAGCGATATAGAAAAGGCTTCATCAGTAGTTAATAACCAGCTCGCTCGATTGAAGATGCTTGATGAAAAATTCTCGGCAATGGATAAGAATTTCAGACATCAAATAGTATTAAACATCAAGTCTGGCAATAACTCTCGAGCCAAAGCTCTTGCAGGAGAGCTATCAAATATTCGCAATGTGCAGCGGACAACACAAAATGCAGGTCTCGCACTTGAGGTCATGCTAATCCGGTTTAGTACTATTAACGAATTTGCAATGGTTTTGGAAACTATCCACCCTACTATAGGGATGATCAGGGATATCCAAAGAGATATCTCAAAGGTGATTCCAGCAGCTTCAAACGTATTCTCCGAAATGAAATCGATCACTTCTGATGTCTTGACCAATTCTGATATTAAATTAGATGTTGGAAGTAAGTTTTCGGCACCTGTCGATAAAGATGCTCTTTCAATACTAAATGAGATTGAAGGAATGCTGGAAACTGAAGCAAAAGAAAAGCTTCCTGAGGTGCCATCGGCCATCCTGGATAAGAAAATGGATAAGCAATTAGTCGGGGAACAGGTATCGGACACAAGTCAAATAATGATAGAAGGTTAAATTTAGTCGTTTATGGATTACTATCTGCTATATCATTAGTAAAATATAATTTACAAAGTAGTTTTAATCAGTTAGTTAGAATATCGGGTGCAATGGAACGGTTGAGTCATGATAATTATCCAATACAAGCGGAATCTCCAAGAGATGGGGTGCTGGAATCCGCCTCAAAAAGAGTTAGGATGATTTTCTCTGTTATGGCTAGTCCTAATCGAATTGACATTCTTCGCATTTTAAATTCCAAGGGCCCACTTACATACTCTGAGTTAAAGTCGTTAGCTGGATTTAAATCGAAAAAAGAGTCTGGCAAATTTGCATATCACTTGCGAAAACTTCTTAGACAGTCCCTGGTAGCGCTCAACAAGGCAGAGCGTCGTTACACAATAACCAATCTAGGCAAGCTTGTGCTAAGCCTTGCCAGACAGATCGAGGAAAGATCAATAATCGAAAGTGGCAAAATGTATGTTAGAACCACTAGACCATCCATCGAAGAATTTAACTCCAATAAGATAATTCAGTCGCTGGTAAGGGAGGCAAATATGCCCCTTGAACAAGCACATAAGATAACAGAAGAAGTTGAGAATAAGATATACAAATTTCAGGCCATTTATCTCACGTCATCACTAATTCGAGAGACGGTAAACTCTGTTTTAATTGAACATGGGCACGAGGAATATAGAAATAAATTGGCTAGATTAGGCCTTCCGGCATCTGACATTGTCGAGATGTTGAGTAATGCAGACTCGGCAAGGAACGGGCTTGAAAGTCTAATGTCAAAAGCCTCACAGTCAATATTTTCAGAACACCTCCTGATCAATACTCTACCTAAAGACATTGCAGATATGCATTTGGCTGGTGAGATGAATATATCTAACAGCGGCACTTGGGGATTGATTCCGGACACCATTTTTCTAGACATATCTGACTTTCGCGAGAACGCTCTGGACCTTAAAGGGAAATTCTTGAACGTATCTAGGATTTATCTTCCTGGTATCAATAACTCTAGCGACTTCGAGACTTGCCTGTCATTGATGATTTCTCTCCTGAGTAGAGAAGCCTCAACAGAAGTGGTATTTGAAGGCATTCTTCCAATGATTTTAAAACAAACGAAGGAGCCTGCGGAAATAACATCACGATTTGCGAATGCTCTTATGTTATCTTCAATAGCTCCTAGCCATACTCAGTCAGGGTTACCAGTCACCACAATAACAATTCCAACTGATGGACAGGATGCTACGTTAGTTGCCGCGTTATTGAACGGTTATCGGAAATATGTAGAATCTACTCCTATCCCACGCATTGGCGTGTCGTTAGTCTATCGTGATATGAATGATCAACTTAACCAGCTTAGCTATCATTTAGACCATATCTTGTCTGTGGTAAGAAGCGGAGGCATCATCTCGCTTTCACATGACGACGGATTAAGAGCAAATAGCGGTATCCGCAAAGCAATAGGAAAAAGTTCTGGCACTGCTGTAACTCTTCAGTCGCTCTCTATCAATCTTCCAAGGCTTGCGTATCAGTCGAACAAAGATGAAACTTATTTTCGAGCTAGACTTGCTTTGATGATGAAGCCTGCGCTAGCAGCGCTCAACATAAGGAGGAAGACAGTCACAGACCTTATTAGAAAAGGCATTGCTCCTGCCCTCAGTGGCAATACTGACTTTATGCAGAGTGGGACGACCAGTATCATAATTAACCTTATAGGTGCCCCGGAATCTGTTAGTGATATTTTGGAATATCATCCTAAGAACAATGGGATGGAGGTTTTGCAAAAAGTACTGAAGACTTCTGTCGATGTTGCTATTGATCAGGGAAGAAATATAGGGGAAGACTCAGTAGGTGTTGCAATGATAGCGGATGACAGCGCCGCTAGGTTTGCAGCTCTAGATTCAGATAAATATGGCAGGGGATATCTGAATTCGACTCAAAATTCTAAGACGTATTCACAGGGATTAACCTTGTATGGTGAACAATTAATTCTAGCCAATGGTGACAATTCTGGTTCTCTGATAGAAGAATGTCTTTCAATTGATAAGCTTCTGAGTGGTGGCCTATCCGTCAGTCTTGATGTAACAGAGCTCGCTTCTAATAATGTCCAGCTAGGGAAAGCAATCCAAGCAGCGTCACGTATCCAATTTTTCCGTCCAGTGATGAAGCTCATGGTATGTAACAGCTGTGGAAAAAGATCAGATTCTGGATATTTGGAAAGATGCGAATCCTGCGGGTCGACTAATGTTCTGCCGATTCACTAATTGGTTTGGAACAAACTTCAAATAAGTTGGTATTTCTCCGACTTAAATATACTGTAACTATACCATAATCCCCTGACTTACAACCTGTGACCCTTTATTTTTAAGGAAGTCAAGCCTACTATTTTTCAGATGAAATACTTCAAATACTCGTTGATTGAATTTGAATGTCATGGCCGGTGTTACTGAGTTTAATGACCAGAAAGAGAATTTGATTATTCATATACGAAAAAGAGACGGAAGAGAGGTGGATTTTGAACCACCCAAGATATCGGATGCGATTTACAAAGCCCTTGTCGCTACGGGGATACCGGATTTTCCGCTCTCGGAAAAACTGGCCAACAAAGTAGTCCAAAAGATGATCCATCATGGCTATGGATCGCCCGAAATTCCAAGTGTCGAGGATGTTCAGGACATGGTGGAATCGATACTTATCGAACAAGGTTTGTCTGAGACAGCAAAAGCGTACATTCTCTACAGACACGAGAGACGCAAACTTCGCGACGAAAAGATGAAGATTTTAAACAAGAAAGTTCTAGATGAAGTAGACAAGGCCTTTGACATTAATTCTCTGAGGGTTTTAGCCGCTCGCTATCTGCTGAGGGATGACAATAATGAAATAATGGAGGGTCCAAAGCAAATGTTCGAAAGAGTAGCTACTCTTGTAGCCATTCCAGATATCATGCATGATTCTCGCGTGTTTGCTTTATCGACTGACAAGCATCATAACCGAAGCGGAGAGGAAGCAGAAAAATATTATTCCAAATTAAATCACTTTGATCTTAAGCTAAAAATTGGCAAGTACTATTTGAACAAGTATCATTTTGAATCAATAATTAGGCATTATGTTGAACTTGCGAAGCAAGGACATATGAAAATCACATTTAAGGAATTACTTACACTAATCGCTGAAGGTAAATTTGCATCGTTTGCAGAAAGGATAAAAGAATATTACAATCTAATGGTCTCAGGAGACTTTCTTCCGAACACGCCAACATTAATGAATGCGGGTGCACGGCTAGGTCAGCTCTCAGCCTGTTTTGTTCTCGATATGCCAGATGATATGCAAGCGATAATGAAGTCATCGACAGATGCTGCAATGATCTTCAAATCAGGGGGAGGCGTCGGAATAAACTATTCCGACCTAAGACCTGAAGGAGACATCGTTGCGTCGACTTCTGGTGTTGCATCTGGGCCCACATCTTTTATGAGGATTATAGACACCATTACGGATGTTGTAAAGCAGGGTGGAAAGCGACGAGGAGCAAACATGGGTATTTTGGATGTTTGGCACCCAGATGTAGAGAAGTTCGTAACAGCCAAAACAAAACCTGGCGCGTTTGAGAACTTTAACGTAAGCGTCGGTGTCTGGGATGATTTTTGGCTATCCCTTGTAAATAAGGATACAAACGTAAAGTATACATTACGCAATCCCAGGACCGGTGAGCCTATAAAGCAAATTGATTCACATGCCTTAATGGATTTGATCTCTTTCAGCGCCTGGAAGAGCGCTGAACCGGGCATTATTTTCTTTGACAACATAAATAAATACAATCCGTGTATCAATGCCAAGGGCGGACCAATACGCGCAACAAATCCCTGCGGTGAACAATCACTGTACCCAAATGAATCCTGTAATTTAGGCTCAATAAATCTTGCGAACTTTGTAAAGCGTAAGGCAGACGGAATATATGAATTCGACTGGCAGAGGTATGAGCAAGCTATCAGACTCGCATCGAGATTTCTAGATAATATAATTGATATAAACAAGTATCCTGTCGACGAGATTGATGCGAACACCAAGCTCACTAGACGAATCGGGCTCGGAATAATGGGCCTAGCGGATCTCCTTTTCTTGCTTAGAATCCCCTACAACTCAAAGCCTGGTTATGAATTCATGTATAAATTAGCAGAAGCTATGTCGTACTACAGCATGGAAGAAAGTGTCGCTATGGCCAAGACAAGAGGCGCATTTCCTCTGTTCGGAGAAACAGATTACGTCAAGGGGAGAATCCCTGTTGCAGGCTACTATGAATTACCATATGAGCTACATACATATGACTGGAACTCGCTCATTGAAAAGATCAAAAAACACGGGATCAGAAACTCTTGGACCTCTACTATAGCTCCCACAGGTACTTTGTCGATGATAGCCGATACATCAAATGGCGTTGAACCTATATTTGCTGTGGTTTTTGAAAAACGCGTCACTGTTGGTAGATTCTTTTATACCAATAGAATTTTTGAAGCCGCATTGCGAGAAAATAGTTTATACGACGATGAAATACTTAGTAAGCTTTCAAATAATTACGGTTCCGCACGCGGCCTTCATGAGGTTCCTGGATGGATGCAGAAGATCTTCGTTACTGCAATCGATATCCACTGGATCGATCATTTAGTGGCACAAGCCATATGGCAGAAATGGATTGCTAACGCAATTGCTAAGACAATTAATATGCCTGGAGATGTAACTGCCGAAGACGTAAGGTGCGCATATCTTCTATCACATGATCTAGGCCTGAAGGGAATTACTGTATACAGAGATGGCTCAAGACACGAACAAGTTCTACACATTACAGGTGAAAATACTAGGGAACGCAGATTCTCCGTTGCTCCAAGTCGATATGCAATCGACTACATACGTGAAAATATTTCTGAACCCTATGTGCTAAGGTCATTAGAACAAATCTTAAAGGACACTCGACCAGATCCGAACGAACTCCTCGGAAAAGGTGTATTCAGTCCAGAACACCAACAACATTCCGAAATTGAACCCGCCAGCGCTTTGGCGCATCCAGGCCCTTCAAGCTCGCAAGATGGGTTATCGGAGAATGGACTATGTCCCTCTTGTCAAGCAAAATTAATAATAAGTGAAGGGTGCGATATGTGTATCGAATGCGGCTTTAGTAGCTGCATTTCTGGTTAAGCGAGACCACTCACATGGTCGCTCTTATGTATGTATATAGTAACGATTATAATCCGTATCTAATAGAATTTGTATTGAAAAATGAACCATAGCTCCAAAAAAATTATCCCTATTTGCCTTAGCGTTGAACAGGTAAAGATCGTAGAGCAATACGCGAAGAGTAAAGGCCTATTGAATACAAGTCAAGCTATAGAGCAATTGATAAATTGTTGTGCTAATTAGCAAGGTAATTTGATTATGTCTGCACTACATCAGCATAAGATTCTTTCATTTTATTCATAAATAAGTGATATGGGCAGGGCAAAGACCGATTCTAAAAAACCAAGTGAAGAAAAGCTGCCTGAATGGGCAGAACACGAAATAAAATCAGTTCAGTTTGGAGACGAACAAGTTATCAAGAGAACAGGATATATTTTGGATACGTATGAGAACGACTATAAGATCGATATCCAGCTTTACGAGCCACTGCCTGACAGCAGGACTATCATCGAGGGGTTAGATGTTCCCAAATCCATGAGTATTGGCGATTTTAGGAAAGGATTCGTGTATGAATTTGAGATAAAGATGTTCAAAAGCGATTTAAGTGCTAGACTAGTCGAATTTTTGAAAACGAATTTTTCGCTCGATATGGATTCAATTTATCGTTTCGAACTGCAAGACTTGCAGCTCATGGATGTCGAGTCCGATGTCTCTTCACCCCTGCCAATGTCTGCTGAAGGAGACGGAGATGAGGCCGATGACCTGTAGTGAACAAACTCGGCTTGACCTGGATTCTTTAGATATAATTGAAGATTCACTTAGACTGTTCCGCGACATCCCATTTAGGTAGCTAATTCTCATTATCCGTGATTGCTGTTACATTCCTCTATTAGGATCGCTATAATTTTCTACCTTCTAGTTTCTCCATTATCCTCAGCAGTAGTGTTTTTGTTATTATTGTGGATATGCCATAAATTATTTTTCTTTGTTAGTGCTTTAAAGGAGTTCTTAGTCATCGTTAGTCGCATGAGCGCAATCCACATTATAACCAGTGGCACGTGATATGATGCTATTCTCCAAGCTATAATGAGACTCAGGTGTGAATCATTGACTACATCATGAAAAGATGGAATCCCTGTAAAATGAGAAGTATATGCCCACATCCCTAGCTCTGCAAGTCCAGAACCTCCAATTGTGATTGGTAATGTAGACAAGGTAGTAGAAGCCGAAGTAGCCATCAGAGAATCAAATAACCCCAACCTAAAGCCGACAGCATCTGCCAATACCAGGAACGATACACCCTGCAACAAAAATGCTATAAATGTTATTGCAATTCCTACGGCAAAGGTCTTTACAGCCATTACAGAATTAAAATTCTGCCTACTCATTTTACAGAGGTCGGATATGGCATTATTGGTCGTAGTGATAATTCGCTCTGCCTTTTGTCTAGCAATGAACCTTTGTAATAGTTTTAAGGAAAATGAAGGCAATCTGAGTGTGCGTTTTGCAGAGAACACTATCAAAAGAAACCAAAAAACGAATGTCGGGACTGCAACTAGAATGACAGCAATCCCAATAAAATAACTTCCGTGGTAAAGTGCTAGTCCACCTGCAATGAACGCAAGCATAGTACCCACAAAAACGTCGGCAATAATCTCCATTGTAGTAACCCATGCTGCATTCCCAGCAGGCACACCATTTTTAGTTAAGAAAGCGATTCTAACTATTTCTCCGCCTACGTAAGAAGGTGTTGTTTGAGTTATGAATTCTCCACCTAACCTTGCCGTTATTATTTTACCAGTCGTGCTCACGTTATGCCCAATGAATTTTCGAATAAAATAGTCGAATCGAAATGCCTGAAGCATGACTCTACCCATTACTGAGGCTGACGACATTATGAAAGGAAAAAGTCCTACAGCAAATATACTGCCGGGAGAAACGTGAGTGGAAATGATCATTATAAGAAATGGAACTACACTTACGGGAATTGCGAGTAGTCGCCAGTTCAAAAGAAATCAGCTGATTGGTGTGAACTACACACCCATTTAAATGGGTGGCTTCTCTTCTAGGCAAAAATCTCGGAAGAGTTCTGGGCGTGTCCACACGACGCCCCTAGTCCAGAGATATACCCTGGACGCCGGTTGAGCTTCTTCAAACTCTGTCATTCGCTCTCTGCTCGACTAGCAGCGTATCACTCAGCATTGATTCCTGTGCTATGTCCGCAAGCGTCACAGATATTGCATCATCCTACCATCCATTGGCAAAGGGGGCACAAAAACATACCTACCAATTCATCCACCGGTTAAAACCGGTGGGTCCGACCTATGGGCATCATATAAATTAATGGAATAAATGTTAATCTATTTCTCTCTCGCAAAAAGCAGCCATTCCTCAGAATGTTAATTTAGTCACACAACCTCCCTCTCTATCGAGTATGTTAACTTCGAGCCTGACCACCATGCTACACTAGCTCATGCTAGAAGGTTTTCGTCAAGCACTTGTGCAGATGACCAATTATAAAGAGAGTAATCTGGGTTTTCTTCCTCGTGAATAGATTTGTCGCGCCTACAATATTAGTATCAGTTTATAATTACCAAAGATTTGCGATACATTAATATCGCAAAGCAATCTAAAAGGTGTCACCGAATACAAGAATTGTCAAGCCTGCTAATCAAATCGTACATTAGTGACGATAAAATAAAGCAGCTTCAAAATAAATAAAAGAAGGTACGCGAAATCTTGAAGATAAGATTTCACAAAATGACAAGCTATCAAACGATCTAAAGCATTTGAAAGAATCTCTGACAGATGGAAATTTGAATATGTGTCCTGTGACTGAGAGATTTAGCATTTTCGTTATCACTTGGTGACGCAAAATATACCACATAGCCGCATTATACCCTAAGACAGGGGATGGCGGTAAATTCTGGTCTAGTGGAAAACTCGACAAAGATGCTGGGAACATCTTTCTATCAAATTTGGAAGAATAGGCGGCTACAGCGACGTGTGATGATAAGACGTCAATGACAATGACACGTATGGTAATCAAATCATGAATTCCTAAACGATGTCGTTCAGGGTGTTTTCTAGCGCCATTTTTGCAGAGTTCAGGACGTTGACTGTACTATCAATGGGTAGTACGCGAACGATTATTTCAATCGCCTTAACAAGTGCAAATTTTAATTCGGGAACAGGAACATTTTCTCCCTTAGCAGCTCTTATCAAAGGTCCAAACTCGCCTAAACCTGTGATTTTTTTTATCTGTTCATGTTGTTGAATGATATACTGCTGTTGTTGAATTATTGCTGAATTGAGGAATGCAGACGCTGTCTGTCTATCCCTTTCGTTTTTCAAAATATCAGATTTCAGAGTTTCTACCTTTGATTCAAAGCCAACTTTGTCGTCGTATTGCTGATCTATATCAGCGATGAACTTTTTAACCGCTAAGATTTCGTGAATGTTGTTGGCAGCGGCGATTTCTTTGATCGTACGTGATAGCTGCTTTAACTCTTTAAAACCAAAGCCTTGCTTTTTGAGTTCTTGTACTTGTTCAGTTGTTTGACTCTGGAAAGAAACGACCTCTTCTAAACGGTCGCACTCTTCTTCAAGCTCATGTTTAGCGATTGTTAAAGAGTCAACGCTCTTTTGGAGCTCAGCTTGCATCGCACCAAACGCTTCGAAATTCGTTAATCTGGTTATAATGGAACTAGCGTCGTAATTAAGTTGTTTTACGCCCTTCATAGCTTTTACAAACCGTGGAATGTCATCCACAGGTGTCCCATACTTTCTCAATTCTTCCCTTAGGTCGGAATACCATTTTAGTCCAGAACTCGTCATTCCTTCATCTTGTAGTGCTTTATCTCGAAAAGACTCTGCATCTTTTTTTTGCTGCTGCAATGTCTCGATCTGCAGGTTTAGATTTTCTATTTCTTGCTTTAGTTCTCCTTTCTCATTTGTTTTTTCCTTAATATAATTCGGTATCTTTGAAAGAGGCAACACAGATTTAGAGAATTCAAGCAAATCTGCCAAATAGAGAGAAATATTCTCAGGTGATAATCCAATATCGTTGCAACGATTGTAGACGTCTAGGATAAAGGATTCGAAGCTGTCTTCGTCCACTCCTACTCTAAGCATTAATGTTGCAACCCTGAATCCGAAAGCACATTGAGCTGCAGTAATACCGACTTTTTTCATAGTTACTGCTAACTCCCTCAGTTCATCTGCCACAGCAAACCCCAGACTATGTCTCCATTGATTAACGATATTTGTAACAGCTCCAGAACTTAAACCATTTTCTGCAGCAATCTGGTTCCGTGGCGTGCCTTGGAGCCATTGTTGTATCACTAAGGTTTTAATGGTGTTCGGTAGTGCGGTTGGCATGAGTGTAATGGAGCCTAAAGGATATTTTAAGTTTTAGTCAAATGGGTCAAAATGATGGTCATATCAATAGTCAAATAAGTCACTTCTATCCTTGTATGCCTTCCTCAGACAGATTTATCCGCGTTTAATTTCGCTTAGATGGTACGCGTGATCGCCTGTGGCTGAACACATCGTGCTAGTTAGGATGCAGCTCTTGCGGATTTGCTCTTTCTTTCCCCGTTTTCGGATAATATTCTGATGAACCTATTTCACGCAAAATCTATCTTCATTTCAATGACGCGCCAAAGACCTAAGCGTCCACTCATATAGACTTACCTTCTTGTTTCCATCCTTCATCCTTCCCATGTAAGGAGAATTTCCTGATTGGTGTATTGATGGACATAATCCAGACCAAGATACCAGTTTTTCTGGTGTACTGAAACGTGTTATATCTCCAATTTCTGATGATATCATCATTGCAGAAAAGTAGTCTATTCATGTCATACTCATTAATATTTTAACTGATTCATTCTTTGATGCTTCAGAAATTATCTTTGATTCGATATTTTTAATCTCAGTGTTTAGAAACTCTATCTGCATGACATATTCGTGTAGTAGGATCTGATCGTTATCACTAAGTTTTAGACTCCTTAACCATCTTGTTCATTTTACACCAAATATGTTATCATAATCACATTTTACGTCATATTTGTCAAACAAAGAATGTACTCTATTCATTACTCTTGTTCTATCCTGTACAAGGTTTGTCCTTAGTCTTAGAAGCGATCTATTATCTCTGATTTGTATTGGAGCTATGTAACATTCAGCTACAAGATCAGATCTAAGTAAATGAGCAAGTGTTCGAGCGCCAAGAGTATCTGTCTTTATTTTTGCTTCTGCAATAGCCTTGGTCTTCAAAGGATTTGCTAGCTTAACAGCAATACTGTATTTCTCAAATGCCTGATATGTCTTTAACCATAGATTAGCAGTGGATTCACATACAGCTACACATTCACCATATTTCTTAACCATCGAATAAGCAAAGATTTCAGCTTCAGCCAATGTATTATTATATTTAGTTTCTTCAG
>JBAVTY010000821.1:0-1544 GCA_049696495.1 Candidatus Nitrosopolaris sp. | reverse complement strand
AACCATCAACAAAGTTATCCACTTCTACAGATGCGGCGATTGACCCTAGCATTATGACCATGATGTATATCTTCTTTAGTCTCTGAATTTCTACTTCTTTTGGAATCAGTGCTGGCATTTGTGCCATATCTGTTTTCTTAACTCAGTTATACATATCGAAATCTCATTATATAACATCTATGTTTCTTTTGCAAACATTTGCAAATACATGATCCACTGAAATGAAATAACTCCAAGAGCTCGACCGGTTATTAATAAGCATCAAAACCCTGATGGTTTTTGTATTTCTTATCTTCTGTTATCGACGGTTTTACTTAGCATATGTATAATATCGGCAACCAAATAATTAAAAGATTACGTTCATAAATTTTATATAGAAATTAAATGATTAGATGTATTTAATAGATAAGCCTTTTAAACATATAATAACTGAACACAAATGTCCGAAGTAGTAGTAGATTGGGATAGGCTCCATAGTAGTTACCTCCCAAGGTGAGAGAGATGAGTGCCCTTTCCCAAAGTCAGAGATCGAAGCATTTGGCTGCGCTGAGTATTTCTGAATTTTCGTGCCGGGCAATAAAAAATGTAGCCGATTAAGGATTGTTTAATTAAGAACCTAGACTTCAAACTAAACCAAATAGAGTATTACTTATGAAATTCGCCCCCATTCCCAAGAAGTGCGCTGCTGGAAGAAATAATTCAGAACGAATACTAAGCGTCAAGACCCCTCCCATGAAAAGAAATGATATAGATGTCATGATATACAAAAGTCCGATATCAGTATGATGAGTTGAAAACAGAATCCCCCACATCGCTCGAGGTTTCATTACTTCCAATACCAAACCTCTCTCTGTACATCTGTACATAGTCAAGGCATGAATCGAGTATAATTTCCAGGAACGGTTTTATCTAAGTTTTCTGAATTGAACTATGCTGTTTATACCCTATTCGTATTCATTCTTTATGTCACCTAATTCGCCTCTATGATAGAAATGTCATAGGAATCTGTGTGTCTACAACAAAATCGTGATGTAGTATCCCTCCATTAGTTGGGGTATACTGTATCAAGGAAAAGGAATATCTCCTACTTTGAGCTTCTGCTTACTCTTGTTTATTATTTTGTTGGTAAGGTCATGTGAATTATTGCTGTTATCTTTATACTGATTTCTACCAGTACCATAATGGGCGTGATTTGTCACACTATTTGAACTGGTATCATGTGTGAAAGCATTTGAATTGGAATTGTTGCCGTTAGACGATTCTGACGTCGCTGTAGAGAGTGTGTTGTTGTTAGTATTGGTATTATTAACAAAATTAATGGGGACAAACGTAGGACAGAAGGAGTGTTGGAAGTGTTATTATTGTCTTCAGTAAGCGTTTGTGTTGTTGAGTTACTAAGTGAAGTGTACAAATTTATGTCGTTATTATTTATTACATTACCGAGATTTCGAAATAGTTATAGCTTGGAATAAAGCCATATTCTAATTCTGTGAATCATTCTTCCAACCTCAGACTTGTAATAGGACAAAAGAACAGTTTGAAGT
>JBAVTY010000820.1:0-2517 GCA_049696495.1 Candidatus Nitrosopolaris sp. | reverse complement strand
CTGGTAATATTAAAGGTGCAATGATGGAGATGAACTTGACAGATCAGGGGATAAAGATGCATGAGCAAGAAATTAAAAGTATGATGATGGAAGTGAAAGACATGATGGCCCAGATGAAAGGTAATGCAACATCATCTTCTTCCACGATGTCTAGGAATGCAACTTCCTAGTTCGGCACAGTTTGTAAGACTCCCCAAAAGGAACTTTCAAATGAAGGTATTACAAAATACTGTTATAGCCAAACGAATTCTTCTCATCATACAGTCATATCATATAGGTAAATTAGTGACGGATAATTTTGAGTTTTCATTCATGCATCATAACGTGTTTCCCTCATCATAGAACTGTTTCTTCCTTCTTGACATCCAGAAAATACACCACCCTCATTTACTTTGTAAGTTGTTCTATCTGTCGGCGAAAATGATATCTCCATCCAATAGGCAACGCCCTTACTCTTATCGCACGTTGCATCGATTCAATATCCTTGTTATCCTTTACATATAATCGAACAATGTCTTTAACGGTGATATTGTTTTCGTCTTTACTGATAAGTTCTATTGAATCACCAGCTTCCACTTCGCCTTCCTGTAATACCTTAAAGTAAATTCCAGGACGACCGCTAGCCAAAAATCGTCGAACTAGATCCATCCGTCCAAACTTGACTCCTAGCTTATAGCATGGCATTCGTGGTTGTGTCGCTACCACTTCGGAGGAGCCAATATGAAAACGATCGCCAATATTAACCGCATCTTCGATTAACCCCTCTGTGGTAAAATTTTCGCCAAACATTCCCCAAGGAAGAGCTGTATTAGGTAATTCACGGTGCCAGTACTCGTAGTGCTCCATGGGATATGCATATACCGCCTTGTCTTCTCCTCCGTGCACGGTCAAATCAGCCTGTTTGTCTCCATCAAGGTTGAGCTTTCGTAGCTTGACTTGTCCTTCTACTGGTTCCTTAAAAATTCCTGTCGTAACGATCTCTTCTCTAAAGAGCACCTCGCGTGGAAGTCCCACATTGACGGAAAGGATTTTCAGTACTCGTTCACATACCGATTAGCTTGCTTATAAGAAATCATAGATAAAACCTTAGTTACCTCTTTTTGCATAGATACCTTTATTCGTTATTGCAGATGGGAGGGTATGAGTTAAATGATATAATACTTAAATGAGAATATATCGTTGTGTCCTTATATGTTAACATTAGTATGTCGTGAGACTGGACTGAACTGTGAATATTATCAAAGGCGAGACAGAGGAGGATATACTTAAAAATGGCGCTGAACATGCTACTCAAGGCCACGGTATGAATGCAGACGACATTTACCTTAATAGAATTCCTGCCAATTTCTTATGCCAAACTATTCCTAAATTAGAAGACCAATAAATTAGCACAAATTCATCTGCACACGAATAAAAGGATTGAAATTAAAGATTACTAACCTTTGAAGGCGTGGCAGATTCTATAGCGTTTATCTTCAACTAATTGTCGTTTGTAGCGTTAGTCGTAGCGTGTAGCGATAGTCGTCTTGCTAGACGGGTATAGCAAAAAAGAAGAAAACAAAGAGAATTTATGTTTGTTGATGGGTTGCATTATCTGCTGCAGTACCCGAACTGTTATTGATATTTCATAACGCAGTAGCATTGATGACATATTCTGTTAAATACTGCTACGCCTTTTTCTGATAGCCTGAGCGGTGCTGTAAGGTAAAGGAATGTACAATCTCCTTTGTAAACACAATTTTTTAACCAGTAGTCATTTTCTATAGTTAGTGAATTTATTTCTAATGCCTGCAGTATATCTTTCATAAGAAAACCTTGATTCATTAACTCCACTAGGCAAGATGTGCAAACACCAATCTCTAGAATAAGTTCCATGACCTTTCTGTTAGATGCTAATAATCGTAGTACGTCTTCACTCTCATTCTCACAGATAAAGGACATATGTTGATTATTATTGTGAATGCCAAATATATAACAAAGGGCTAAGCAGACGTCACACGGGCTATATTTAGGATATTAAGCTAAACTAACATAATAGAATCTGAAAATCACTCCTAACACTATAATGATGTATTGTGCGGATGTCTAGAACATTCTTTGTAATTGATATCATGAGATTTGAGTCGCCCGCGACTTTTGAGTTTGTATGTTTGTGTAGATATAAGAAGAAATCCCAAACACTGGCAATCTCGATTACTTAATTCATGAGATTATACCGGTATTCGTGAATACGATATTATTATTTTTGCACATTCCTAAATGATTCGCCTGTGAAATACAGTTGCAATGCAGACGTGATAATTTGTGGCGTTGTATGCATTCTGTCGAATCCAATGTTAAACGAAAATCGCTTACTACAATCTTTACAGGAGTATCTTTGTTGCACCTTATAGCTATTTTCACTATGCCGGGCATCATTTATTATTTATATTCATTGCTATCTCCTTGTTAAGTAACGAATTCTTGTTCATGTTGAGCAGTTGGGATATAGCTTTTGTGTAGATTTCATAGATGATG
>JBAVTY010000819.1:0-5709 GCA_049696495.1 Candidatus Nitrosopolaris sp. | reverse complement strand
ATATTTCGTTATTATGGAGGGATATTATGCCGGGGTTGCCTAGCCTGGTAGGGCGCAAGCCTGGAAACTATACAGTAAGCTTGTGATCCGGAAGGGTCTCGAGGGTTCAAATCCCTCTCCCGGCGCTCTATTCAAAGGTTAGTCCTCCTTATGTTGCTGACTCGTTCTTCTGGTCGACATAGATATGTTACTGCTGCCTTGGGACTTTTACATAGAAGCGCCTTTGGGATGGTTGAATTCATTGTGCTGACTGTGAGTCAAGATGATCAATGTCAGAAACAGATATCGAAACTTACATTACTTGAACAAATGTGTCTAATACAAATCTTGACTGCTATAGATTTAATAGGAGGCAGCGGGGTAGCCACAAATGACTCGTAAATCAGTTGACATGAATCTAGATCTCTTCGTCCATTTCTTCAAAAGCCAATGCCTTGGATATTTCGTGCAGTCGCATTGAGACAATTCTTTGATATTCCTTTTTGTTAATTATGCCTTTCTCATCGAGTATTTCCACCAGAATGGTTAATTGAGTCCTAAATTCTTCCTCGGATTTAAGTTCTTTTCCCGTAATTTTTCTATGAGTGCTTAGGTTTTCAATGTCATCGGTCGTGGGATTGTGGCGTCTCATACATATGAAGAGTCATCCAATCTTATATATCTACATCGACATAGGTGGTCGAAGCAATCTAAAATTTAACGGTTTTGCAGTCGAGCGAGAATAATCGACGTTACAAAGGAACCCGAGCTAAACAGGATGAAAAGCAGTGAAATAAAACAATAATTTCATGTCCTTGTACTATACAAATTGTTACTACTTAAGTTTAAATAGAGTGTAATCATCAGTCGCCGATGTCGTTGCCGGAAACAGATTATGACATCATCGTAGCAGGTGGAGGCCTTGCAGGTATGATAGTTGCATCTTCTGCTGCTTATTTTTCAAATGAAACGCTTCGAATCCTTGTCGTTGACAGAAATCCATTGTCTCTGGTCGGTAAAAAAACTATGACGGGATGGATTTGTGGTGATGCTGTAGGAAAAAAAAGTGTGGATTATATGTCAAAGCGAATCGGCATAAATTGGGAGTACCCGGAAATTGAACATCCTGTGAAGGGCGTTATCGCATATTCCCCTGATCACAAGACGGCTGTTTCTTTTGACGGTGAAGGTTACATGCTGAACAGGAAGTTGTTACCACAAAAGCAATTGAAGGACGCAACTAAACGAGGGGTCCAAGTGCGTGATCGTGTTGCGCTGCGTTCTCCGATAATCGAAAACAATAGTGTTGCAGGGGTCGAAGGAGAGGATCTTGTAAACAAATCAGTCTTCAGAAAGTCTGCAAAGCTGGTAATCGACTGCACTGGGGTGACATCAGTTCTGAGGACAAATCTTCGGATGAAATCCTTTATTCAGACAAAAATCGATAGAGATGATCTAGAAGCTACAGGAAGATATATCTACGACTTTGACATTGCAAGCAAAGAAGATACATTTTTTCACCCAGACTATTGCATTATACATTTGGACCAAAAACTAGCGCCAGGTGGATATGGTTGGGTATTCCCTAAAGGAGAAAATAAGGTTAACATAGGCGTTGGTGTGCAGCCAAGAGCGTTTGACGTGCGGAATAGGGAAATGGGGCTCAGAAGAGATCTGAAAATGTTGATAGACGAGTACGTGCACATCAATCCTGTTATCGGCAATCCAAGAATCGCTGAAAGCGAAATAGATGGCGGAAATGGCTGGGGCACGTGGCAAGTTTCGGTAAGAAGACAAAATGACTGTATGGTTGCGAATGGCTACATGGTTGTAGGAGATGCAGCTTGGATGCCGAAACCGCTCGATGCCGGAGGAATCGGTCCGGCGATCATCGCAGCTACTATAGCTGGAAGGGATGCCGTGGAAGCAATCCAAGCAAATGACACTTCTGAGAGAACATTGTGGAAATACAATAAAGATTATGTCAATGACTATGGTTACAAAACAGCAGGTTTAGAAGTGTTTCGAAGGATGCTGCAGGGGTTGACTAACGACCAGATCGATTATGGCATGAAGCATTTCCTATCAAAAATGGACGTGGACAAGATAACAAACGGTGAGCATCCTGAATTCAGCACCGTAAATAAACTGGGCATGTTCATTAGAGGCGCACTAAATAAAGAGCTTGCAGAGAATCTGAAGTGGACCGCATCTATGAACGAAAGGCTCGTGGAACATTATCATGACTACCCGGATGATCCTGAACACTTTTTGGACTGGCAAAAGATTTTGCACGAGATCTTAAACGAGTCGTTGTCGTGACAAAATTGGGCTCGGTTTCAATGCTTTTTTTAATATTTTTTGTGGACTTCACTACTGCCGCAGTTTTTTTCTAGAGACGTGAGAGCGTTTATCATTGACTCTCTCCTAGAATGTTCCGTAACAGCAGCCCTTATATCTTCTGTTATCATTTTTGAGATATCCAATTTTCTTCTGAGTCCGGGTATTAGATTATCGTAAACGCCGAATGGATATACTGCGTTGTATAATTCTTGCATAAGATCAAATAGTATCATTACGTCAGGAGTTTGAGACGTTCTCATCCTGTCATATATTAGACGTTTTATCTCTCCTATAGAGTCCAAGATTCCTGTTATATATGATGGGCCAGATACGTTAAGATCCTCTCGAAGCGGCAGTGTTGTACCCTCGCAGATTGATTTTAGCATGGATGCCTCAACGAATTCCTGTTCTGCATCAGCCATGTATCTTTGCAGATCGGTTTTGGCATAAGGCCTAAATTCATTCAAGAGCAGTCGTGCTTCTTCAATTTTTTTCCTCCCGTCTTCTATTTCATTACGATGCATAGCGACTATGGATTTGCCACACAGAATCACTATCTTGCGAGTACCGGTGATTAGCTTTTCTCGTCTCTCCTCAATACTTTTCAATTGCTCTTGTAATTCATCTAACGAAGACTGAACTTTCAGGATCATACTAGAGAGTAACAACAAAGTCAATAAAGGCTTTTGTTGTGCAGCGAAGTTTGAGCTTTCATCAATTTTCACATAAAAGGCATTTGATACTGGGGTAGGGGTAACTTCGTGCACTTATTTCGGTAGATAGCAAAGGTCGTGCCGTCGTACATGCATTTTACGACAGGATATTCAGCTCTTTTGGATAGGAT
Organism: Candidatus Nitrosopolaris sp.; assembly: GCA_049696495.1. Classification (GTDB taxonomy): domain Archaea; phylum Thermoproteota; class Nitrososphaeria; order Nitrososphaerales; family Nitrososphaeraceae; genus Nitrosopolaris. Next base: position 2,543 of record JBAVTY010000819.1, on the reverse strand, counting down.
ATTTGCGAGTTTATAATGTTCGACCAGCTGCCGTCCTTCGTACACGATTTGGTCTTTTCGTTTAAATCTCTTCTTCCTCATGAATTTGAACGCTAGCACTATGTGCCTTTTTTCATAATAACTGAACATTTGGTTAATTAACAAACATCGTTGGATTTGATCGGCAGGCACATACAAAATGTCGCCTGTTCCGGATTTAGCTTCTATTGTGAGCAATGTCCCTGTCTTATTATTAACGGCGATGATGTCCGGTAATCCTGTACTAGACCCACCTAAACGTCTGGCATTCCAATCGCCGCTATTGAGTCTTTGAACTAATCTATGTTCAAAACTATAGCCTCTACTTCTCCGAATATTAACCAAATATATCTCTCTACTGGAAACAGTACAAACGATGCATTAACTAATACGAAATTACTGTTAATAAAGTGTTCATGACTTGTTCATGACATCCAACGAGGAAGTCCCTTTATGAAAATAGAATAGCCTAACTTATTGTATAAATAAAACTAAGTGGTTATCCTTTAAACTGACTTGACAGTATCGGTTGCTGAAGAGCTAAGAAGAATAGCTAAGGGAGAAATACTTGATGATGAATGGACTCGAGAGATTTATTCTGTTGACGCAAGTCATTATACTTTTCTTCCATTGGCAGTTGTGCATCCAATGGATAAGTATGACCTGAAAGAGATTTGTCAGTATAGCTTCGCTAAAAATTCGCCTATCACTGCAAGAGGAGCTGGAACGAGTCTTCTCGGACAGTCTCTATCGAATAATGTTGTGATTGATTTTACAAAGCATATGAACCAGATTATCGAAATTGAAGACAATTATGTTCATGTTGAGCCAGGCATAGTCAAAGGAGTGCTAGACCGAGAATTAAGAAGGAGGGGGAAATTTCTTCCTCCTGATCCTGCTAGTAGCAATTACTGCACGATTGGAGGAATGATAGCAAATAATTCAAGTGGACCACACGGACTAGGTTATGGGAGCACAATAAACTTTCTTGAGGATGTGAACGTTGTATATGCCGATGGGAGTTACGGGTACCTTAGCGAAATAAAATCTTATGATGAAAGGACAACCAGTTTGCTTAAACTAATTTCGCCTTTCGTAAATCTGATTCAGAGCGGATATCCTCAGGTGAAAAAGAATTCATGCGGATACAGATTGGATGCTGTACTTAACGATAAGGGCTTTTATCCACACAAAGTGTTTGCAGGATCAGAAGGCACATTAGGACTTGTCACCTCGGCAAAGTTCAAGATTCTTGATTTACCAGTCTATCGGCACTTGCTAGTGCTAGCCTTTGAGGACCTGATAACTGCAACACTTGCTCTCCAGAATATTTTGAGCTTTTCGCCAGCTGCTGTTGAAATGCTTGATCATACTGCTATCTCCCCGCAAAAGAATGCTACTCCTCGACCCACGGGATGTCTATTATTTGTTGAATTTGCAAACAACGATTTGAAAATCGTTGACAGAAAGCTATCTCTTTGTAAGGATAGAATTGCAGGATATGGCGCAGCCGTTGAAAGCGCTAATGATGAACGCAGCATGGAACGAATATGGGCGGCTAGGAAGGGTGCGCTAAATAATATTATGAGGATTACTGTTGGAAGTAGAAGGCCAATCGGGCTCATCGAAGATACTGTGGTCACGACAAGTTTTCTTCATGATTACGTTCTCTATCTTCAGACAGTGTATCTTGAAAATAAATTAGACTACGTTATGTACGGCCATCTTGGTGACGGAAATATACACACAAGGCCAATAATTGATCTGAATTCTCCTCAAGAGGTGCAATTAATAGAATCAATTGCTGACCAGGTCTTCGGCAAAGTGATAAAAAACCGCGGGACGATTACTGGCGAGCATGGGGATGGTTTAAGCAGAGTTGGTTATATACAAAGGATGTATGGAGAAGCCATCTTCGATATATTTAGGCAGGTAAAACAGTTATTTGACCCTACCTACTTGATGAACCCGGGCAAAAAGATTCCACTAAATGTTTAGTAATGAAAGGCGAGTTATCATACGAGGTTACAAATTTCACTTTGAACCCTTAAAGTTCATAGATTTGACAGATTTCGTTTCTTGTCTTTTACCTTCAAGATGTAACGACGCGCATGACAAAGGTATAGAACCGTGGCAACGTTGTAAGCTGGTTTGAGCCACTATTGATCTCATATGTGTTATTAACTACTTCTCTAATGAACAAAGTTTACGTAAGAGTTATCTCGGGTGGTCATCCTAGAATGAACAGTTGCAAAGATGTATCCCCATAATTCCCTTCTCCTGTAGAGAAGATCCAAACTCTATAAGCCATAAAATCCAGCTTTTTGAGTATCCTCTATTGTCGTTATCTGGGTACCAATACTGCTATTCGTATCATCATTATTAGCTACACGTCTGCTTCGTCTAGATCTTCGGTAATGCTCATCCACTTCCATAGCTGATGTAAGTATTTTGCTTCTTATAGATTTTGATGATTGCAGAAACATCTTTGTATCTTTTGGCAGGCAGTGTCCTCCTATTCCTTC
>JBAVTY010000818.1:0-3630 GCA_049696495.1 Candidatus Nitrosopolaris sp. | reverse complement strand
AAGTGTGTATTAGCATCGTTCATTAACAGAACAAATCTCGTCTCGCCTGAGACTAGCCCATTGAAAGTCTCAGCGGTGAGTATAGAAGATATAGAAAAGCAAGTAATCAAAGAAAGAATAGCCTCATGGCTACATAAGATTGTGGTCGCTCTGTGGCCAAGCTAATTTTTCTATCAGTAGTATCATTAATAACAGCTGACAAACTCTCAGATGTGGTAACAGTAGACTTTTGGGTTCTCTCCAGATTAGTTTGATTGTCATGTATCATTTGCGCGCTATACCAACTATCACTCTATCCCTAAAGTATATTCAATGAAATTACAGAATTATCTACGTTAACTATTGTAATAATTCGATATTTGCTATTATTCCCATCAATAGAGATATGTCAATCTTTGATTTACATCATTGTGGGTGTGATAGTTCTGATAGTGTTACTCAAGCTGTTGATAGGTCTAATATAGTTCATCATGCAAAGACTATATTAGCCGCTGCCAGCACATGACGTGGCAAGAACAGATCCTCTTTGCAAAGTCGCTGCATTGATGAAACCTCATTTCTAATATTTTTATTCACTCCTCTACGTACTATATATAAATAAAATCACTTCGGATCGCTAGAACATGCAGAACAGATGAAATAAGAAAATAGACAAAGCTTCTCCGTGTCTGTTCTAACAATCAATAATGGCGGCTTTGGTCAACGCGAAGTCTTAATATAGTGCGTTGTCTGGGTGCCGGGGTGTGCGTTACAATAATGGTAGAAAACTCTTTCTTGAATCAGGAAGCGATGACAATAGGAAGTATCACATTCCTAAATAATCCGTACTTTGTAAAACTAGGATTAATTGGTCTGTTCATTAACGGTTTGCTATCATCCGTGATTCCAATTCCTACGGAGTTGACAACGTCAGGATTACTACTAGAAGGCCAGAGCAAAATAGCGATATTTGTGATATTAGTAAGCGGTTCGATCTTAGGTGGCTTCATCGCATATTACATAGGTTATGGTGGTATTGGTTTTCTAAAACGCTTACGGAAAAAACCAAGTAAGAAAAGTGAGGATGCAAGCACTTCTTTGTTGAAAAAGTACGGTTGGGTTATACTGTTCATCTCTCCATGGATACCAATAATTGGAGATTATATACCCATAGTAGCAGGTGCTACAAAGTATAATTTTAGACTGTTTACTATCGCTATTGTTTCAGGGAAAATAGTCAAAGGGATTGCGATAGTATTTTTTGGCAGCTTGATTCTTCCGTTGATCTTTCCTTCGGGTCTTCACCCTTGACCATCGCCTGCCCGCAAATGGAGTCGGAGCTGTGGAAAATGTTTGCATTTGGTCAATGTGGTAGCGGTAAGGATTCGGACCATTTGCTCATAGAGATCTATCCTACTAAGTAAAAACCAAATGGACGCGTATTGTCACTAAGGATGCACAAGATATTTCTTTCTCTAATATTGAAGGCCTTACAAACTTTTTTTATATTTAGGATAAGACAGTGCCCAATCAACATACACACTTTTTGAAACCGCTATATCATATATCTGCACAAAGGTGGTGGTGTCTGCTACAAATGGTAAAGATCAGTATTCAGGCGGCTCATGAACAGGTCAATCCTAGAGATCTGCTAAATGACGTTGTAGGTATGGATGAGCACGGAATTGAAAGATGTTGGACTAGCGATCATTATATGCCATGGTGGGACAGTGGGGCATGTGGAGGTTATTGATATTCTGAGAGCGGAGAACAACAAGTACCTCTATTAAGCCAAACATATGCTGTCGCGTCGTTGGCCTTGCCAGGATTTATCGTTGCATCAGTTTGGATTATATTTGGAATAAAAAATCCTCCGCCCGCAGCACCCGGAAGTGATCATCCTATCCCACTTACGATTCCTGTTATCATAGTATCACTTAGGCCAAACGGATTACCAATAGCAATTACTGTATCTCCATTTCTATATTAGAGGAATTTCCCATCACAAGTGGTTTAAGAGAAGATAAAAGCAGTTATAAAGGAAACCATGGTACGCTGTTATAGAACAGTACAACAATTAATCAAGTAGACGCAGACCTCAGTTCGATATCTATCATACCTAGTACCTCAACTTCAAAAGAAAGAAATTGGGCATTAACTACGCCCAAGCCTGAAGGCATTCACAAAGAATCGCTACTAACATAAAAGCAGATGGGAATTTCAATCACAATAGGAGCTATCTACCCAACAAACGAGCGAAAGATGGGACGAAATCAAAGAAAAGATCTGGAAGATTTGTAAATTAATGATGGTTATATTCGCAAGATGAGTGGATTTATAGGATCATCGATTGCTATTAAATGATATAGTGCTAATATTATGTTTGCTGCCACTCAAGACGAGATAGAAGAACATGATTTTCATTCTATGTTAAGTGATATAAAAGAAAAACCCGTAGCCATAGATTTGATTAATCAGCTGAACATAGCGGATGGATTAAAGGAGCTCTTAATTGGTAGCGGCTTTACGGTTAAATCGCTGCGAAATGTATCAGCATCAGCCACGCCAATATACTTGGTATTGATAAGTATGTAGCTAAGATTATAAGCGATGCAGTAAACAAATCATAAAAATGTCAGCGACTATGCCATGATATAGGCTAGTACAAAGCCTGATGAGTTAGAACTGGAATATAATTGGAAATTTCATTGACTTTGGATGTCATTTCTGTACTCTTATGTTCTTGTTTGCTTAAAAGTACTGCATTGAAACACGGGCTTAGGATTCTGTACCTTGTTTTCAGAATTGTAACAAGTAATATCACGTACTGTTGGTTGCACATTGATTAACAATCTTATAATGGAGTAAAACAGTATTCTCTTATGTCTTTGGTTCGGCATTTCTATAAAAATAATGACACGTCGCAAAAATAGAAGCTAAATTAACCATACTGTTTCAGTCAATATTTTTTTTATCGACTGTAGATAAGACATATTTTTAAATCAGGTAGTGGCCAGAATAAGGCATTGCATCCTCGTCTCTCACTGAGAGGATGAGAAAAGATATATGCACATGCATTTTACATCTACTGAAGCAACAGGAGCGTGTTAATATTATATATTGAACCCTCTATTTATTAATTACTTCCCAGTGATGAAGAGGTTGAGTTGAGACATGGGATTTTGGTAACATAGGCTATTCGAGAACATACACCTATTCTGCTCCAATTAATCCCAGCAAATCAAAACCTTCAGATTTCAAATCATGGTCTTTCAAATTTTCCTTAAAGATATTTATAACTACTTTAAGAAGGTCCTTTCCAGTAACTATACCTACCATTTGTCCTTTATAATCAACCACAGGCAATCTCCTAATGTTTTTTTCATCCATCAAAGTCCACTGCATCCTTTACTGAAGTAGTAGTACTAACTGTTATTAGCGGCGTGCTCACTATTTCCGAGACATTCATATCAGGAAAGAGGTTGGCCGAAAATCCGATCATTCTAACGATACTCCTCTCCGTGATTATTCCTACTGGTGTCACCTCGTCCCTTTTGCTATCGTGACTACCTGCATTTTTTGTTAAGATGACTACACTACCTATATTCTCACGATACATTAACTGGAACCTATTTTGACTGATGAAGAACA
>JBAVTY010000817.1:0-5265 GCA_049696495.1 Candidatus Nitrosopolaris sp. | reverse complement strand
CTACCTTTTTTTTCAAGCGGTTGATTTGAGTATCACGTTCTTCAATCTCGTTTCTCGCTGATGTTCTCTCTTCGTCTGTAACTCGTGCCTTGAAATTAACTACACCAATCTCTAATTCTTGCAACCGATGTGCTCCCACTAGCAGTAGTACCAGTTTATTTTCATTGAAAGCGGGTATTCTATTGCTGTCGTTTTTCGATTGAATCTAATCTAGTTGTTAACGCGATAAGCTGATCTGATAAATGTGCTATAGTATCATCCTTCATTTTGTCACGATCTCTCATGGATTGGTTTAGTTGTTCTAGTTCTTCGACCTTGGTTTGTATATCTGCCCCTTGTCTTTCCAACTGATGAACGTTTAAGAATGTCAAGTAGGGTTCGATTTTGCGGAATATCTCTGCTTTGTCTGAATCTTTCTTTGTCCAATATGTAGAACCAGAATGTCCTATGAACCATTCAGAAAAGTCAGCATATCCGAGATCAGATATTGTAGTTTTCACGAACCGCCGGAATGAGTGCAGGGTTATTTGTCTGCGTCTATTATTGATGCTTTCTTCTCTGATACCTTTGCCCATTCTATCTAAAGTCTTTGCGAACGATCTTACAATATCGAAATATAGCACTTTTGGATTTGCACGTTCCCTATCCTGATAAACAGCAAAGATTAGATCATCACCATTTCTTTTTGGTGCTGTATATTCTGTGATTGTTCTTCCTGTATGGTTATTTTTGTGACATACTCTTCTGGTCCTGTATTTGTATTCTAGCCATTGCCTTAATTGATTTATAACTTCTTCAGTCAAGAAAATGTATCTATCAGTCTTGGTCTTTGTATATTCCCCTCTGACAAATATTTTTGCTGATCCGGACTCCAAATGTAGATCCTTGATCCGAATTGATAAAGCTTCTACGGCTCTAAAGCCAGTTGCAGCTAACAACATAACATATGTTTTTAATCTAATATCAGAGGATGCATTCAAAATATCAATTACATCTTCTTTTGATAATGCCTCTTTCCCCTTCGTTATAACCTTCGGCATCTTTACTTTCAACTTAAATTTCCTTGGACTTATATCTACATCAGAGTATTCAAGGAAGTTTTTTGCGGTGATAATACGTGCCTTTAAGGTGGATATAGAGATATTGAAAGTGGTCTGTAGATAAATGACATAACTACTTAAAATGTCGTAAGGATCTTCGTCTTCCTTTAACTTTGTTATTAAACTATCTACTGTGGTCTTGTAACTGCGGACGACAAATTCTTGAAAATTATTTAATCTAAGAAAATATTCATATGCCGTTGCTTTGTTCATTGCACGTATATTCCTGATGTATTTGTCCATTATACTTTCATGTTGATATATAGTAGATCGAACCTGAATCGCTTGTGCCGTCGCTTTTTCCAAGCTCTTTGATGATTTATTTCTCAATTGTACGTTCGACATTATAGTTAGTGACCTAAATATATTTTGTATTGTTAGTCTATAATGCATAAACGACCGAACTGTTTTTATATAATGCATGGCAATTTATTTTCTTCTGTCTTTTGGGGTATTTGTTATTCGTAAACCAAATCCAACATTTTCAAAAACTGTAAGCCAAGGAAAATAACGATTCCTGTTCAATGGAAATTGCCTGACACAAATTACGTTCAGGCGGTCGGGTTTGGGCCTAGACTTTCCAAAAAGAGGTCGGCTATCCAAGCTATTCTAGCACGTCACTTCAGACGTGTTTTGGTCATGGAACATCTCAAGGTAGAAATCTCAATTTCATGTGGGGCAAATGGTAGTGCTCTTTAGTTTTTACCAATACTCCCTAGAGATGCGCTCATCTTTGATATGAAAAATGAGGGTAATTTAAATACGTGTAAAGATAACAGTATAGTATATGAGAAGAAAGTTTTCGTCAGGATTTGGCTCTAGATGTGAATGCATGTGTCATAAAAGAACAGGTACTATGGGTTACTGTGGGTATTGCTCTGGCTCACATGCAAAAAGTTATAGAAGTTAACATTCTGATTTTCACTACATTGATTTGAAACAACATAGAATATTGATTGCGGTGGACAATTAGTGGATATACAGCAGGCCAGTTTATAATCTGATGACAAGATCGATCCGGTTGTGAGCAACTATGAGGATTTCGTTCTTACGATAGCGATGTTGCAAACCGTAACAAGTGATCGGAAAGACATATGGCCAATACCTTGAATTACAGCGAAGTGTGTCTTCTTTGACGGGGTTATGATTTTCATATCGATGTCGAAGGCGCAAGATTTCAGCAAGAATGATAGGATCTGCAGTCCTTTTGTTTTATTGAAGCTATTGTTGCAGAAATAAACTGTTGATTGAATCGTATTTTATTTACGAAATTCGCATACCTGATAATTTTAGAATGCGGTTAGTCCATAAAATTGAGAAGCAAGTCCGTCTTATCCCTTTATGCACAATGTGTTTGTAGAATATATTTCACTAGCGAAATAGATGACTGGATTACTGGTATTACATTGGAAAGAATTCATATAAGACATATGATATCAGATTATGCCAATCACGGCGCAATCTGATCAAAGTGGCGTTATCCAATAGACATCATTGCACATTCCAAATCAGGCTATACTGTCGAAAGGAGGCACAAAATAGATTAATTTGACAGTATCCATCAAGAGCAATGTGGGGGGGTTAGGCTATGGCGAAAAGGCAGTTCGTAAGGCTGATTATTAGATAATGGCATTCCCGAGTTTTGAGATTATTTCCTGATAATGAGCTGACGATTCTAAATATATACAAAGATACTTGTCATTTCTCTCTGTCAGGGGAGCAATAGCTAACCTTATGTTATCGTCTATTTCTGTTATTTCAAAATGTATTTCCTGCTGTTGTCGTTGTTCTTCTTTTAAATAGCCTGCGTAATGAAGTCCTCTTTTCTTTATAGCTGGAAGCACGTAATCCAAATAAAAAACGTAACTTGCGTCTTGATGATATTTATTGTCAGATATGAAATCAGCTCGCCAGGAGCTTTGAATGCCTTTCCTACATTCACCGACAATTAGTTTTCCATTGTTATCAAGGACAGCTGCGAACTTCACAACTCTATTGGAAAACAATGCGGTCAAGCATACTTCGTGGAGGAAATCTAGTTCTTCCAATAACGCGTTAAGTAAAAAGGCAAACATAATATTAACTATTTGAGAGAAAGCCATAGTAAAGATTAAGAGAAAGAAGATGAATATGTAAAAAAATAACCAAAGATACTCTAATACTGAAATATTTTCTCAGTAGCATATAGTAATTAGATCAATAAGGATGCTTATTATGTGGAGAATAATTAATTGAGACCCCCGTAGATCAAATCTGATTTTCCATTATGCTCTTGGCTTACAGCCTGCCTAGATAGTCTTAGTGGATATCGTGGAATGTAATCCCTTAGTGTGTAATTCGATAACATTAGTCAGAAAATTTGCGTCTGCTTTGGGAGAGAATTGATCCCACTCAACTCAACGAGACGTCACAGTTCCAATATATCTCTCCGAAGTAGCGTCTACAATGCTGAACAGTGTCACTTTATCATGAGCTTTTGATTGCTCAAAAACCTCACTCATTTGTTGACATGGGATAAAATATAATTAATTTAGTCCTCGTCCACCAGCACGTTTTGGATATGCCCAGAAGCAAAATATGTCCAAGATGACATCGAATGAGCTATACCAAATAGCATTTGTTTTCTAATTAACCGGTCTTACATTTTGTACAAAAAAGGCTATTTCCAAGAGGTTTTGGAGATGAAAAGATATCACCTTGCAAGTATTAGTTAGAATATTTATGCTAATTAGGATACGCTTTCCTGTTCTCCTGGAACAGAGTACCGCCTATTATACCCATCCTAGTGATTCCTAGCAAGCAGGCTCTATTCATTCTCGATCTCTTTTTTTGATACAGGGATAATACGATTAACTTCCGTTTGTTCTGCGATCATCCTGGTAGTTTTTGGTGTAAGACAACTAAGACAAAACTAGAAACTATTTTCTCACGTATTATATCGTCAGTTAATTCCTCCTAGTATATTACTCTGGTATTGCTATTAGTCACACTGTCGCTTTTATTAATATCATTAGTACGATTAATAGCATTATTATTACCAGAAGATGGGTATTACCTAATTATCTTTATATATGGTCGTTATCAGCGGTTAGATAATCATACTCTCAATCTAAATGATAATTACGGATGATCTTCCGTCCTAATTAGAATATACATGTTATCTATTGATGTTGTATGTCTTTTATAACTTAATATTATTAAAGTAAATATTTATTGCCAATATCTGATAAACACTAATTGAAGACGTTTCTCTCTATGTCTTTGGCTTATTTCGTTTCCGCCTTTCAGCCTTTGCATATTTTTTGCTTTTTGATCTAAATGAACTATAAGCATGAGTTTTATTTTTTTTCCTATCTATTTTCTTATGTATTACGCCCTTATGCATTACATGTTCTGTTATTACCGAAGGATTTTATATACTATATGATAAATAGTAGTATATAAGATACTATGATATTGAAGATCACTCATGTTAACAACCTTTAGGCAGATTTTAGTCACTAAACGGTACTAGATTACTACTAGTTCCTTTGCTCTTTAGTTTCGTTAGTTCTACAAGTCTTTTTAGGGGTGGAATATTATAGGGACTTTATAAGACAATGCTGAATTATACAGATGATCTGCCAAAAACATTTGATCAAATATCTTTGTGTCTGATTTATCCGACGAGTACCGACGAGAAATGATTTCCAATCCTTTTGCTCTATTATACGGGAATCTCTAAGGAGTTTCTGGGCAGCCATAATAAATGTGGCAGCACTTTCCTTTGAGGCATTAATGTCCAGAGCCAACTCGTCGGCACTTGCTACTGCCAAATCCATTACTGATATAATACCTTATTGTTGATGTCGTAATCATTAATATCGACTTTTGTACCCGAATCATTATCCACCACGTTATTTTCATAGTTTGGTCATCACTGCCTGTATTAATACTCAGTGAGTGACTCCAGTGGAGAGATCTATGCCTATATGGATTGATGCGACTACGCAACATGTCAACAATATATTACTTTCGTGAGCTCTGAAAGTGATGTTCCTTTGTAGAAACCATCGATTATTATAGTAAGGTTGGTTATTCGGTGGGTATTGTAGGCTATACATCTGAATGATAATTCTCTGTTCTGTGTTCTTACCAATCTTGATGTAATATGTTCTCCAAATAA
>JBAVTY010000816.1:0-3841 GCA_049696495.1 Candidatus Nitrosopolaris sp. | reverse complement strand
CACGGCTTTATACCTTCATGTCTTATTTTCGAAGGGAAAAAGAGTATGTCTGCTCCTTTTTTTACTAATGCTCTAGATATCTCTGGAAAAACAATATCATAACATATGCCTATTCCAAACTTAATATTGCTAGATTCAAACACTTGTACTTTCTTCCCAGCTTTTATGACTTTGCGCTGTGGACCAAAGGGATGAATTTTCAATTGACTACCCAATACCGTTCCTTCATTTGTGATTACAGGAGAAGAGATCTGTAATAAGCTGCTTCTATTATCATTCTTTTTACTTCTTTCTATAAAAGCGCCTGGAATTACAGTCATATTGTATTCTTTTGCAACATCGATTATTTTGACAAATTGTGTTTCAAAATTTGTTAATATTTTTGAATACCATAACTCTGGCAAGCATACTATATCTGAATCAGATGATCCGATTCTATTTAGTAGCTTTAAACTATGTTTTATTGCCTTTTCTTGGTTATTTTGTAAACTTATCTGAGCAAGTGCAACTCTCGGCACATCTAATGCTAGACATCGTGTAATATAGTCTTTGTAATCCTAAGGTCTGTCCAAAGTTGTGTTGCGTTCCAGGGCTGTGTGGCCTTACCATTATTAGCTTTACCATTATTAGTGACAATCGATAATAATAGTAAAGAAAGACTGAATTCAGTAAATACTAAAGTCTTTGAATTTCTCGATGATTGGAGAGGGGTTGATACTGTCATTCAAAATATATTGAAATCAGAAGAGGCCAGGGTGTCATAGTATAAGTGGCTGCTATTAGGTTTGACAATATCTCATTCATATTATTTTACTCTCCCTCCACTATTATGTTTAGAGGAAATCTATCCACGATTTCATTGTTCAAGACTAATGTTTTATTCACGTACGTCTAGACAAGGGGAATTGAGCTTGAGTTAGCTAATATTTCCAGGTTGAGGATCTCAAATGTTTCTGATAAATCATCTCCACAAAGATACTAAGGTTTGTCAGAATAGATTGACGCTTCTTTTTTTTATATATGCATAGTATACAGGAAGTATGAAATTTGACTTTTTTAGCAGGAAGAAATTCAAATGTGATATATGTAAAGAGAAATTCAAAACGGAAACGGACCTCGGACAACACAGCAAACTAGAACATGGAGGAAAAAGATAGAAGAAAGTTTGATCAGTCTAAAGCATTAACTTGCCAGGAGTTTAGGATCTAACGCCTCCTAAGCCGCCTGTCCGTGTTCAACAGCTGGGCATATAGTGTCTTGTGTTTTGCCAGCCAGTATCCTAGACATTTGCCGCTATCTTCATTTTCTCCCCCTGCCGCCTTGGTGGCATTTCTACGTTGAAATTTGCAGCAGGTAAACAAATAAAATAACAATAAAATTGCAATTACGATTCATAAGTAAACAATACTTAGGTCTATCTGAATTTCAAGAGGAATATGACTACTGATTGGTTATAAATTTCGGTTAATTCGTTTAGATCCGCGAAAAATATTAACCGTCTCTCTTTTACAAAAGACAATTAAATGAGAACTGCTAATTATGATATGTATTACTAGTGCTGCCACTGAAGACGATATAGGTGAACATGATTTTCCTTCTCCGTTAAGTGGTATAACTCATACTCAGAGATTTGATTAACCAGCTGGACATAGCGGATGGATTAAAGGGGCTCCTAATAAGTAGTGGTTTTACACTTAAATCGCTTCTAAACACATCAGCATCAGATTTCGCCAAATGCAACTCTAAGAGACTTATCACTAGTATTTTGAACCTGTGTTCAGAAATGCCACGTTCTAATCGATGCATTGTAGAAAGCACAGAAGGTTTAATTTTATTCTCTGCTTGCATCCGTATTTTCCGTTCCAATAACAGTAGATAATCCCATATCATGACGAGCGAGAGAGAGTGGAGGCCCAGTTCTGGTTTTGACTTCTGTCTCATCTATAGCAAACGTATGCGATTCTGATTTCATTTCGAGCAGCTTGTATCACCGTACCACATTTGCTACATACAATATCTGCTGATCTAGGATCTCTATCGTATCTTAAATCTTTATCGTATTATCCAGTTTACACTGGGAACCCATGAGATTCCATTGTGGGATCAGGAATATCATCATTTGACTTGTTTATTGACCTCTTATTTGGAGGAATTATCATAATATCCTATAAGCTGAATGATTTACATGAGCTACTCAATCAGCCACCTGATAACTGCATTTTATGCGTCTCGCTAATAACCCAACCATACAAGTAGGAACCTCAAGTGTATATCTCTTAAAAAAAGCTTGTTATTTATGGGCGACGAACCCTATTCCTGGTTGATATAGTTGTTATAGTTATTGGAGAAATCTCCTTATACTTAAGATTCCAGGAAAATATGATGAGACAACTTGGATTAAACAATCATGCGTTGACATAGTTAACAGTCTCTGGTAGAACCTGTTAAATTATTTAGCGGATCTGCGACCGTATCGATATCTAGCATTAGTTACCGAGTTAAACCACTAATTTCGTCACTTATGCCGCACTCATTTTGGTAATACCGCGGATTATCTTCGAATGATCAGCCTCTATTTCTGTAGTAATATAAAGAAGATATTTATCTCCTAATAGCATTGTTATTCGCTTTATCTTCTCGTATTCGGCGAGAACATATTTTCCTTTCCCGATCTTATTTTCAAGTTCAGTTCTTACTTTCCAAGAGTTTATAGCTAGTTCGAGTGACTTATTGCTCTCTTCTGGACTGAGCAAATTCTTTACTCCTTCGCCATGTTGAGAGTACATAATTCTACCGTTAAGGCCGCATATCGTCACCAGCCTTATATCCGGATCCAAGCTCATGATGTCCCTATAGATTCTTCCGTAATCAATCATTATGTTCTAGAGTACCATGATTATATTAAATGCTTTGTAGCAGGAAGATTATACGAATTAGAATCGTAGATGATGCTATCCAATCATTGCAACAAAATAATGATGTGAATACAGCAGTTGCGCTTGCGAATCTTGCTGGTCAACAACACGCAATCAGTACACCCTGCTCCTTGAAGCTTGCCTTTGCGTACCAAGTATTATTGATACTACTAGCTATAGAAGATAGTATGTCATCTACCATCTAGGCTAAACGCGAGGTCAAATCATGTCAACAGAAGAGCGAGTATACGGGTGATATAACTGCTGTCATCCGATGCGAGGGATGACGCGACTTTCGCTACTTCGTCGGGACTTCCCATTCGACCCAGAGGCACGGTGTTCAGGAGGTTCTTCTTTAATTGTTCGCTCTGTTGCTCACTCTGAACCAAGCCACTGAGGCTAAGGCGTGAGGCCGGTGTGTCGATAGGACAGGGACTAATGGTATTGACGCGGATCTTGCGTTGTTTCAGATCGACTGTCCAGGTGCGCGAGAACGACCGTATCGCGGTGCATTTATAAAAATAAAAGCAATATAACAAGATAGTCAAGAACGAGTTCATTTCAGTAGAACAAATATCAAGCATAGATGCAGGAAAGGTAAGATATGATATGTTTGTTTAAGGAATACAACGACAAAGGGGAACGCAGAGGTATAAATGGACTAACACCATCTGAAATGTTTCTACAAACATTCAATAGATCCCATACCAGAACCAATACCAAGCAAGAAGGTGTCACCTATGTGGGTATTTGAAAATGTCACCTGTCTGTGTAAGTACTATAGTTAATTATTTAAGGCTGGGGCATTATTTATGTCTCCATTTTTAAATTAATTTTCTGTTTGATTAGCTCCCTAGCATGTGTTTTATCGCTTTTGGTTGTTTGTTACCTGTTATACAATTGTAGTAGACCATGATTTGATAGAT
>JBAVTY010000815.1:0-2599 GCA_049696495.1 Candidatus Nitrosopolaris sp. | reverse complement strand
CTATAATAACTGGTGAAATCTGAGAAGGATAAAACTCTGTTCTCTCGTCATAACGATAAGAAACCCCTTTAAAAGGCGGGCCAAGAGAAGCATTATAATTCAGAAGCACGAAGTACTTGCCTGGAATCGTAGGAGTGATGTAAAATACGCGTGAGTATGGTTTGCCAGCAGGCGCAAGCGTAACATTGGAAATGTCAATAGTGCTGTTAAAAATGTTAGGACCTTTAACTGACGTTCTAAGGTGAACCGAAACATCTTGAATATTGATCCACTTAGGAATAGCATAGGTATTATTCAAGTATCGAAGAATAACGGTCACGTTCATTGGTCTGTCGCTTATTGCCGTGTCAGGGTAGATATATAATACACGAATAGTCGTCACTTGTTTGGATCCATTATAATATGTGATCTCATTATGAAAAGTCGCAGCGGCAGCTACGGCAGCTTGAAGGATGAGTAGAATAAAAGCAGAAATTAATATTGAAGCTATCCAAAAAGATAATGTATGTCCCCTACTATCTATCGGTAATGTGCGGTTTATCAGTCGCAGTCCAGTACTCACGTCTTTTTTATGATACTTAAGTATGTCGCATAGTCCAAACAAATGAAGTTCAAAGATTGCCGGCATTAACGTGTTGCCAATAACGTTAAGTCCAGGGGGGCGGTCGTGAACAAGGAAGAGAGAACCAATTTCAATCTATTGTATTATTAGGATTCTTTTATCAAATATATGTCGGATCAGCAGTATAATTTGGAGACAAAAATCTAGAGCAAATCGATAATGGTGGTGAAGGGGGTGAAAGCAGTGAAAGCTTCCGTACTAATAGAGAAATTTTAAGTGTTACCGTTGCTACAACACAAAATCGGTAGGAAACGAACGCTGTTGGATTGTTTTTCGACTAATATTCACCCATAATCTCCCATAGTGCCTTCACATCCTTCACATCCTTCACCTCAAGACAATTCCGCAGCGGTCACTGTAGTCGCTAACTATTGCGCAACATAGCGCATATGATCTATGGAAGGAAACTATGACTCGAATGCCGGATAGTGTAAAGATTCTTCTCTTACATGATTTAAAATTAGATATTGAAAGGAGAATGTTTGAAATTGTGGGGGACATTAGATATGAGAGATTAAGGTATGATCTTAAAGAAAAATACGATATTCTTGCGATGGAAGCAAAATGCGAAAAGTGTCCTTACGTACATTATATTGGGATCAATATTTTGAAGTATTTAGGAATAATCGAGTCAGCGGGACTTGATGGAGTGCCAGACATTTGCCCTCAATGTAAAAGTCATAATTCTATCGTTCTTTCTAACTATAGATAAAATGCAGTAGCAGTAAAATAATATATTTTGCATGTCATAAGTATAAACTAATACTTGAGAGATACATCTGTTGTTAGGAAATACACAAACAGAAAGAGTGGTGAATCAAATTTGGCCATCAATTCGATATTTCAAAAAGAAGAAGATGATGACATTTATACTGATGATGCTCTATTAGACCAAGATATTCTACGTTAATCTTTGGTAATAGCCAGGGATCAAACCCCAGAACAGATCGATAAGGACAATCCTAAATTTACACACAGGGTCGTTGCAAAGTGGCTAATTAAAAACAATTCTGAATACATCGCACTTTATAAAGGAAAAGATCTCACAGATAGTGAAAAAATAGGAAACACACAAAGTGTAAAGAATAGGCTAAAAGATCTTGAAGTACTCGGCCTAGTCAAACAACACGGGGAGACTAAACAGCAAAAGGGTACCGGACAAACCCCTGTTTATGCGTACACACGATATGGGTATGTTCTTGCTAGCATTATAGAAAGCTTTGATCCGAAGAGTAGAGACAAAGCCAATAATGAGATTTACAATTGGTTTGAGATAGTTTTTAGGCTAGATGAATATTCACCTTCTGTTATTATTTTCTATGCACATTTTTTTAAGAAATGTAAAGAAAAGGGACAGTTCGAATATATTGTCAGTCTCTTTAGAAGCATCCTCCCTTCTACTACATGGCTAACGAATCCATTTGATCTCTTTAATGAAGTGCTATTTCGTATTTTTAATTATCCTACAACTACAGATCCTTTTCACACTACTTTGAATGAGACCCTTGATGAACTTGATGTTAATACTAAAGAACTTTTTTTATATTACCACAAAACGGGGGGCTGTGGTAGATATGTATGTATATATGCTCTCATCTGTGGATCGCGCAGCGGCGAACTCGAGCGCTAGAGCTTGATGAGCGCCAGGCCTGACTCCGGATCGATAAACTTCTGAGACGAGGAATCCCAAAATCAATTACACTCTGCAGAAGACGAGTTGGATAGGATGAAGCAATATCTAAATGAAGTACTAAATGAAGTTGCTAGCTTCAAGAAACCTGTTGAAAGATGAAGGTCAATTCATTTCCTTGGCTATTGGGCCGTACCGAAGGCAAATTTACAACAAGTGAGGATCTTCGCTGGCCAACTACCGAAGGTCAAAGTCCTAACCTTTTTACTAGGTTAATACAAAAATATTCAAATCATGTAATGCTTTTAGGACCCAAGAGTCATATTGCTACAAAATCATTTTTTGAA
>JBAVTY010000814.1:0-1556 GCA_049696495.1 Candidatus Nitrosopolaris sp. | reverse complement strand
AAAAGACCTGTGTATTTGGTACAATTACTATCGACGGTAAGCAATTTTTCCGTCAGTATGATGACTTCAATCAGTATGCATTTCTGAAGTACCTGAAGGAATTGCAGAGGAAGTTTAGAAAACTACTACTGTTTATAGACAGAGCAGCTCAACATCGCAGTTCAATTATGATAAGAAAGCATTTAGAAGAAAATAAAGATGTTATTAGCGTTGAGTATTTACCCAAAGGCTCACCTGGATATAATGCTGTCGAAGAATGCTGGAGACAAGGAAAAGATGATCTTTTGGTATCAAAATACTATCCTAAATTCCCCAATCTAACGTATGCTATAGCTGGTGGGTGACACCTCATTTTCTGTTGTGTTCCAATTGATATTCTAACTCGCATAAAAAAAAGGATAATAACTAACTCCTCATTCTGAGTAAGTAAGTAATGATTTTGATGATGTATCAGTAAACGAGCCAGAGAAAACATCCCTTACTAACCATGGAGATACGAAAGCATCTAGAGAAATATCCAAAGATGAGTTGTGTAGAGATGTGATTGGTTCAACGTTTTGTGCATAGTAAGTTAAGTATCGTAATTTAGGCCACCTGTTAGCATCTAAAATCATTAGCATTTAGGCAATTGCATGTTGACAGAAACTGAGATACTTAACTTATAACTTGGATTGGTTCCACGAAACTCGAAAGTTAAAGCGAGCGAGGAATGAATCGAGCTTTGAAGGCCTTTGGTACACGCTTAAAGTTTACCCGCTACTTGGTTAAGAGAAGTAAAATCAGATATTATGAAGATAGATCCACAGTTTCACACAGTAGCATATGTTTCCCCTGCTGAATCCAACATCAATGATTGAATCACCGCGAAGTAATCTTATCATTTCTATTTGCCTTGACTACGTGTGCCGCAGATTCGTTGAGCTGCTTCTTTGCTCTTACCTCTTCGGTAAAGTAACGTTTTTCAAGCCAGGAAACGGCATTATCTACTTGCCGCCTTGTTTTTGCTGCTATTATCCCGTCATCTTTTGACATCGTTTTCGTTTTTCCGAATATTTGTTTCATAGTCGTATATACATTCGGTCATTAATACAGTTTTAATAGTTAGTTATCCCAATTAGCATAAATTTTCTAACTAATACTTGCAAGGTGATATCTTTCCATCTCCAAAAACTTCCTGGAATAGCCTAATCGATGATAATGTAGAATTCTTTGTTAATTTATAGTAGCCGGGCAGCAATGCCAGCAATGCTATAGATCTGTTATAGATCTTATGCACCATGGGCGCGGCTCTATCATGTATCATGGCCCTACGAATTGTTGGTTGGTGACATTAGAAGTCCTAGTGAACCGCAGAACCAGAAATAAGAAATTACCGCGAATAGGGCTGCTTTACGGAATAAGGTCATCCCTCCTTATCTAAAATCTTAAGTAGCATGTGTGCTAGATATCCTATAGGAGAATAAAGGGATTTGAGTTCAGACGATATAGAACCATTTGACTGGTACAACAGATTCTTTGGCGGAGGAAGAAGAGGTCTGGGAGGCGGATCTTTTGAC
>JBAVTY010000813.1:0-2036 GCA_049696495.1 Candidatus Nitrosopolaris sp. | reverse complement strand
TTCTAGTGGAATAACCTCTTTTATTTTCTCTTCTATTTTATCATACATCCCAAAAGGTCCTGTATGAATAAGAGTAGGTTGATCGTCGTCAATTAAAAATTGGTTGAAGGTAATTCCATAATCTCCTACAAAGCCTGAAATCCTATAAATTCCATCTTTAATTTCAGATATTTCACTGTCAATTTCTTTAGGATGATAATATCTTCTGCTAATTTCCCGCATATGGCATATCTTATCATCATCAACATATTATAAGCGTGCAGTTTTTGAGTGAATCCACAATCAGATTGGCAATCACCGGTTTTGGAAGAAGTTTTGTCAAAAGGAAGGATTAGATGTGAAAAGCGAAGAGAATCTCGATAGTTATCTAAACAAAGTTTATGTAACTGGCATTAATCTTAGTTCTATATTTGAGAGGACCGACTTCTATAGCATATAAGAATAAGTGATTCATTTCAGTTGATAATTTCTGAAATTGCGATGCAACAAAACGATGTCCTAGGATTATCTAATGCCTAGATTACGTACTTTTTTCCTGTTCATCGTGCTACACTTCCATATCCACAATCGTCTGCACAAGGAGAACAAGTGACACATGCCCTCGCATTATTAGGTAGACTAACGACTGATTCAGAAATGCCTTTCCTCTTTCTTAAGGGAAAATCCAAATACATTGAATCATAACTTTTGTGGAGTGGTAATCAGCTTTCCGAACAATCGTGATTCCATCATTTTTATGTGACCCATTACCATATCTTCGAAAAGATAAACTGTATCTATTATTGCTTTTATTTTTCCTTTACTTGTCCACTTAACTACCTTTTCTAATCCTGCACGTGTTCCTTGAGTAGCTCCGATAAGATTAAGTCTTCTAAAGAAGAGATCTAGCAAGATAGTCTGTTTGAGGCAATTGAAATGCTTCCTAATAGTCATAGCCCTCCATCCTCTGAAAACACATCAGTGGTGCAGCTTCTGTAGCTGATAGTTCGTCAGGGATAGACGCAAGCGCTTCTATTGGTGCAATCATATAATCAGCATAGCCGCCGTCGTAAGAAATTCCCGGTACCTGTGCGTAGGAACAAGTAATGAAATCTCCCCGTCGACAAACTAAACTAAGGTTATGTAAATTATCTAACAGTGCACGATGGGATTGAAGGTGGGGCACTTTTACTATACCATTTGTGAAAAAAGTACGATGCGTATGTGGCGGACCAACCGAGTTACAGAAGGCATCGCTGAAATGTACAAGATGCGGTCGAATTACAGACATAAAGTAAGACTCTCAGGCATAGGGAAAGAATGAACTAATCAAGCACATTCCTGTATTGGCTTATGCCGGAATTCTTGCACTATTCATGTTCATGAGTAGCTGAGGCCTAGCTGTTAACGCAATAAGCCGGTCTGCGCTATCGCGCCATCTTTCATTCTGTCACGATCCTCTCATTACTTGGTTCAGCACAGAAATGATATGTGTTATATTACTACCACTAATATCCGTAGAAGATGTGATAATATTCGTTTTTGAATTATATGAAATAGGATTACTAAGCACCAGAACCATATACAAGATACTAAAGAGTTTCCGACCCGCATATTCTTCTCGAATTGTTTTGTCACCCACTAACGGTGTTGCGAAGTTGCAGTGTGTAGGTAATTGTTTGTCGCCTAACCACAAGAAGTATCCCTTGAAAAATTTTCCAGTCTTTGTTAGAAATTGGTAGGGTCCAAACAACTAACCAATTCTGCGACGGCAATTTGAGCTTGGCTAACCTTATCGTCTTCCTTTATGCAAGCGGCATATAACGTGGCGCCACCATGATCCTATAACCAAGCTCATTTCTTCTCGACCATTATCTTTGGAATATCGTCTTGTTTAACCTCGCCAGTATTCTCATTTACAGCTGTATGGTGAACAAATGCTATAATCATTTGTTGCATTTGATCTTTTTGAATTTTTTCATATTTGATATCATGTATTATTACTCCTTTTTGTCCAGCGAACATGTTTATTTTGTCCTCCAATTTTTGTAAATCTT
>JBAVTY010000812.1:0-9942 GCA_049696495.1 Candidatus Nitrosopolaris sp. | reverse complement strand
GAACAACCATAACCATGTGTCATAAGAATAACTACTTTCTTACAGCTTGATATTATCATAGCCAATGAACCATCTTGTAAAAGTAGATAGACATGGTTTAATCAGGAAAACGCAAACAGTCAGCTAGGTTACACACACGAGTGGATGGGTACTTACAACGGCACAAAACAAGTCTTCTTTCCCTGCCGCCTTGATGAAACAATTTGTAATATTTACCTGCAGGGTGAAATGCAAGGATACGCCGACAGAACAGAGGAGACAGCAGGTCACCCGTCTTATTCCAATTTGCTAGGACGCGTTTGCTTAGGGACAGAGCAATTTTGTGTTTGGATTTACCAACACCACAATTGGTATGATAATCTTAACCAGCCGAAATATGATAGAATGATACGACATTTGCAAATAGAACATATAACGGCCATCGATGCTTTGTCACATATTCAGGTTGAAAAAGCATATTCTGCTGCAAACTAAACCTGCCTCTCCACCACCACCACCACCATCACCGGACATTCTTGATATTGAGCATAAATGCGACAATGGCAATATCAGTTGCTACAGTCTAGGTCTAAAATCGGGCTTAGTGGATGGAAGAGACGATAGGCTGAATGGCCACATTTCATATACTCTGGATGGAGGATGCAAGGTCTCTGGACAATATAGCCCCAATTATTGTTACGGGTATATGCTAGGGTATAACAAAGGATTTGGGCGCCAGATCGACTATACTGCAATATGGGACGATGGCAACGATGCAGGCGCAGACGTTGGAGGTGAACAGGGCGTTTCATCTAATCCATCGATAGCATGCACCGTCTCTACTTTATTTTGTAATGCTTACAATCATGGCTATCACATGGTATATCATTACAATATTCCATATTGGGCAGGTTATACCGTTGGTATGAATTTTGCGGACTATCTAATTGATATTTGTCATGAAGAGGACAATGCAAAGATAGCCTGGCATCATACCGCTTAATACAAATCCGGCTGGTTAGACGGCTATGAAGACGCAACAGGGGCTGCCAGTAATGACGACGGGAGCTATGGAGCAAAGGGTTGTAAGAAATATTATTGATGGCGACGGCAGACGCAGCGCAATGTGTTAAAGGTCTCCTCCATAGGGATTATCATATAGGCAGCGCTAAGAGGGTGTACCGTGCACTGAACCTCACTTTTTTGATAAATTACAAGTCTTTGGTCAAGGCTGATTTGGCTTGTTTACCGATACAATACAATAAAACCGGGCCCACAAATAACAACATACAAGTTGCAAGCCATAGTATATTATCCATACAATATATGCACTTTTTTAGAATTTAATGGGTAGAGCAATCTTCTACTAGGGCCGTTTCCATCGCTCACTTCAACCACTTATCGCGTAATTAATTGATTAGTGGTAGCACATAAAACACATGTCATATCTATCAAAATGGATTAAATTAGGCGTAGTGTCTATGTATAGTAGAGGAGATAGACATGGGAATGAAATACAAGTACCACCTTCTACCGAGGAAATATTACAAGAGCGGATGGGTAATGGCATATCTTGTATACGCTGTCATGATAGTATTTGCCATTATACATTATTTCGCCGGAGTATGGCTACCTGATTGAGGAGACATAGATATGCGTGCATATTGGAGTAGTAGTACGATAAAGTTAATGGTATATACAGCAGTAGTGATAAGCTGTATTGGTTACTATGTGTATACCCAGTTGATGCATTAGATATGGGGGACAAGTGCTTTGATATGTTAGATAGCGCTGACGATATCATTGTCCTTTGAGCTGATAGTATAGCAAAAACGCTTACCAATTATTTCACACTCATCACATTTTATGCCGCTAGGAATGAGTTGGACAAAAATCCAATAATTTAAAAATCTTGGCATAGTCATTGCTAACACCGCAAAACATTTGTGACATTTTATATTATATGGGCCATTGTTTGAACCGCACCTAATACAAGTATTTCAAGTCAGCTGGATACATATACCTTTATCTTTTTACTCGATTTATTTATTTCTTGTTATTGGATCTGTAAATATACTCATCAGTTATCAGATTATATAGGTACTCACTCCATTTCTTTAAATTTTGTAAGGAAATATATTTATAACCTGTTCTTTGAGTGACAATATTTCACTATACTTTTGTGACTAGATAAATGTACATCATTACATTTCTTCAACCATTCCATTATTATCTCAAACGATCGTTCATATGTCAACCCACGGGTGTTTATTAGATAAGACGCCGGGTCAAACTACAACATCAGGACAACAGCCGCAAACACCAGGTCCACAAGCGCAAGTACTATCAACCGGCTCTGACAACTTTGGAGTAGCAAAGGTATTTGATGACGGGGCTGGTTCATCATGGTATTTGGGAGATGTTGATCCAAATACTGATACTATGACGGGTAATCCTGAGATATCTGGAAACAGGCCAAAGATGACATCTCTGGGAAAGGGTGCCTTTAACATCTCAAACAACAACCATTATCCAACATATCTGTCTGGAAACGTATACGGTTCGAGTACCGGGACCACTGGCGCTACCACCTGCTTGTCCGTTTCCGTCGTTACCGGTCTGGCCAGATGTACCAATCCTACCACTTGTACCTGTTCCGCCGTTTCCACCCATGCCACCTGTTCCACCATTTGTTCCTGTCACAGCTATTCAGTTATATAGGATTTAAAGTCCTATATAGTACGCACACACTATCTATAGATGAACAACAAAATATACATAGCCATCACAGCATTCATGGTGATTGCTATAGCAACAACAATAGCAACAACACAAACGCCACTGGTATCTGCATAAGGGCGAATATGGGTCTTACACAGGTCCAGCCTCAGACGCACCTAACATACAATGTTCACCGGGCGGCTTTGGTGGATCGGTATCTGAATCACTTCAGTGTTGATAGGAATGAGACTTTTTCTCATCCC
This sequence comes from Candidatus Nitrosopolaris sp., assembly GCA_049696495.1. GTDB lineage: Archaea > Thermoproteota > Nitrososphaeria > Nitrososphaerales > Nitrososphaeraceae > Nitrosopolaris. The sequence continues at coordinate 6,979 of JBAVTY010000812.1, read as the reverse complement.
TGTTTTTATAGCAATCTTTGGTACGAGTGTTATATGTATTCATAGTGCATACGCGTTTCATCATGCCCTCCCTATCACGCCCATACCCTGTGCAAACCCAGACTTATCCGAAGACGTTCCATGTTGCCATCACGGTGGAGCATCAGAAGATAGCTGTCCTGGTGATGATACATTCATAGGTGAACCTACATACAATCTAATAATGACCTAGCCTAAACAGATTACTATAGTTTAAGTTTAAGCTTCATGCAATCTAGGTCTGCGCATAATACCTAGATATTTTACTACTTCATTCTCATAGTAAGCTATTGATTGAGCACCAAATCCTGGTATGATTTTTGTACCAGCAAAGGCGTCACAATTGTTGTACTTCCAGACAATCATACTACTGCAAGGGTTGCCAACGCAAACGTAGTAGATGTTTTGCTCATGTTGTGGTTCATCATGATGTCGAACATATCCTCATGGGATTTCCAGAGAAGGGAGGTTGGCACATTAAGTTGGACAAGGGACTCCATCGCCTTGCAGAAATTTACTTTAGTGAAAGAGACGCCACGAGTTTTTGTGATTGGCTAATCTCTAAAGACAACGACACATAACATTGTAGCGTTTAGACAGTTCCTACAACAGTCTGATAGGTTTCTTTTCCTGTCTACCATTTGCCACATTTCGACAATTTGTCCATTGATAATGCTTCTTGCCATCCGAGCCTATCAGTTCACTCCAAGTCCTCTGGTATAATCATGTCAATCCATTGTCTCTGTTTTATCAACTGCCAGGCTCTACAAGTGAACGCACCATTTCCATGAGCAGTTATTATCTTACCTCTTTCTGTAATTTTGCAACCACATTTGTACTACGCTATTGCCAGACCAATTCTTCTTGAGCACATTCCAAATCTTTCCTTGCTTCACAAGCGGACCAATCTCTTCCATACTAAAATATCCCAATTCCTCCTCTCAGTTTTGCCAATTGATAACAATTGACAATAAAGGAAACGCCGCATATAAAGGCCCAACCCTAACACTTTGAAAACGCGGAGAGGAAGTGTATCCGTGATAAACTATGCATGTGGAAATTGTGATCAATTCTTAATACTCAATCGCTACAACTCTCTTCTGCGCCACAACAAAAACAGCGAAGGCGTGAGGAAATCTCAAGCATTTGGTCAGTAATATATATGTGTAATTAATACGCTTTATAATTATCCCCGAGGATTTTTGACGCGATCTTCAGTTCGAGTACTTCGTTCGCTCCTTCGTATATTATGATTGCTCGCAAATCTAAAAAGTGTCTCGCTACTCTATTGCTCTTTCTATAGGCAGCAGATCCAAAAATTTGAACCGATCTATTAGCTGAATCAAATGCAGAATTGCTAGAATGAAATTTCGCAATTGCCGATAAATTATCTGCATTATTTCTCAATATATAATACTCCTCGTTATTTCGGTTCAGTTTGGATTGCCATTGATCATCTTCAGTTTTTAATTGTTCTACGTAATCGTGAAGACTTTGTCTAGCTAATGCGGCGCGGTATACTAGCCAGCGGGAACTTTCGATGTTGACAGCAATTCTAGCTAGATGTTCCTGTATTAACTGCTTTTTCGCTAGAGGTGAACCATGCTGCTCTCTTGCCTTCGAATATGACACGGACGCTTCTAGGCAATCTGTCATTACGCCCACTGCGCCAGCTGCAACGCTAAGTCTACCATCTATCAACGCACTATTCGCGATATTCAAACCTTGGCCTTTTAACCCAAGCAAGTTCTTTTTCGGAACAACGCAATTGTCAAAATAAATCTCTGCATTTTTGATAGTGAGCAAACCTATCTTATCTCTCATTTCCTTCGTTGAAATGCCATCACAATCTCTGTCGACTATGAACGCAGATACTTTTCCATGATGACTTCCACCGACCTCTTTTGCGTAAGTTGTCATCACATTTGTGCATGTACCATTCCCAATCCAGTGTTTTTTTCCATTTAGTAGAAAGTGATTACCTTTATCTTCAAACCTTGTAGTTATAGACGAAAGATCGCTCCCAGCCGTTGGTTCGGTCAAGGCAAAGGCCATTACATTTCTACCGTCACAAGTTTTTGGCAAGTATTCTCTCTTTTGACCTTCATCCGCCCAACCCTGAAGAACCATTTGGCCTATTGAGGTGTGTGCTGAAAAAAATGTTCGCAAGGAATTGCCCTCTTCGCCTATTCTTTCAATAGCGAGAACATATGTGAGAATGTCGTATCCCAAACCTCCGTACCTTCTTGATATGGTACATCCAAGCATTCCAATTTTACCAAATTCTGGAATTAGTTTGTCGTTTAACTTTTCTTCAAGATAACATTTTTCTTCGTACTCGCGAATTGATCTACAGGTATCGTCAACCTCTTTTAAGAATTTTTTTTGCCTCTCAGAAATAAGGAAACTCATTTGGGATAAGTTTAAAAATGACATGAGATGTTCTAATACCAATTAACATGCATATTTATTAACACGTCAGATTATCAGTTCTCTTGTACAAAAACTTCTAACGCGCTGCTCAACGTAGAATCCATTTCTAAAGCTCCCACGGTACTATCCATTATTTGTGATGCTTTTGTCTCTAACCAGTCTGGATAATCAGAGTCTAGGAGGTTGGGGATAATATGTTTACTGCCAATCATACCTACAGACCTTCTTCTTTGTCCTTTATCCTTATCACTTACTAACTACCAATCCATCCACATAGATTTGGGGACCGAATGTATGTTTCTTTAAGGTTGGAATGTTTTTGTTTTAGGTTTTTTCTTCCTCTGAAAGCCTCTTATCCCTTTTGTTTTTAATTGAAAGTACAGTCTTTATATTTGGATAGTCATTTTTAGCATCAGGATAGCCTGGGAAACATTTCGTATTTCGTAGTGGATGCTTGTTTTTTAAGCATCATTTTGTCTTCCATTCTTGTATTCTGTTTTATGTAGTATCATATCTTTTCCGTTCACTATAGAGTAATTTCTCAGACTTATTGCAGAAGCCTCTCCCTCTCTATGACGTATTCTAGTCTTTATTAATAACATTCGAAATCACTACCTATGCATGAATACTTTACAGTATATGGCAATAGCCTGTCATATCGTAGATGCCTAGAATCTAATAAAAGACACCAGCCACAAAGATTGAAAGCATGGAAAAAGAAGACCACGCGAAGAAGGACAAGAACAAGTCCCTCCAGTGACATTTGTGACTTTGGCAATAACAAAAACAAAAAGTAAGAAGCGATTTCGATATATGGGCAGAACGATTCCTTCTTTTCGAAGAGCCGGTGTCATAGAAGAAAAAGAATGGAAAGCATTTCGAAACTCACTCGATAAATCAGACAGAAAGTTATTTGATCAAATGTTTTATATAGGACATTTATACAATTCAGCGTCCTCTTATGCTGCCAAACCTATAAGGATACAGCCAATTTTCATGTCTATAATATTTCATTACTATAAACAGCTTGTGAATCTATCTAAAAAAATTAAGAATGACGCCCACCATAAAATCATGGCTGACTAAAGACTGAGTTTAAATAGATGAGTCAATTTGTCGATTCCCAATTGAAGGAAATCTAACAAAATGGACGGAAGACCGGCTAAACGAGTGTTACAAATATGCAAAAGCGATTAATGTTCTTGAACTCGAGTATCTAATTATACACATCATACGTGTATAACTAAATGTTATATCGATCTATTCGGATACTATCGGCAATGAGGTTAATGAATGAGGTATCACTGATATTTTCTTTATATAGGGTATTTTTGATCGGATAACCATCTCGACTTCTCTTGTTAATAATTCTACATCAGCCAATCTCTTGCTGCCATCAACTTCTATATGTACAGCAGCAAATACTACCATCATTCCAGCAGGACGTAGCAAAATTTGCTGCACTTTGACCTGATCATTCCCTTTGAATTTGTGTTCAATGGTTTGTCTTATCAAGTCAGTAACTTTTGGATTCTGCCATGAATCTACAAGAATCAATGATGATTGCTTAAATGATACATAAGCAACTGAGAAGATGTATCCTGCTATTACTATACCTCCGATTGCATCCATCTGCGAAAATCCAAATTGTGTCGCAATTAATATACTTAGGAATCCTACAACTGAAGCTGAACCGTCTTTTATTGAGTTCTTAGCATCCGTTCTTAATGATAAAAGACTATGTCTATTTGCAATATTTCTCATCTGTATTGCCCTGTATAGGGATATTATACTTGCAGCAGCTAAGACTATCATTGTTAATACAGGCTGATGAATTTCGTGTTTGTGTTGTAGTAGGAGTGAACCAGATGAGTGGTATAAGATAATTGATCCCATAACAATCATCCCTATTGCTGCTATTAGTGCGGCAAAACTCTCTACTTTGTAATAACCAAAGTGAAATTTCTTATCAGCAGGACGACCGGCGATTACAAGACCCATAAATACTATAAATGAAATCATTGCATCTGATAGTGAATCTATGCCATCAGCAGTTGCGACTACACTACCACTTATTTGGCCTATTATAAGCTCAACTATTCCTACGCTAAGCAAGGTAATGATAGAAATTTTCGCAACCTTTTGAGCGCATCGAATACCCTCATTTACTGGTCTAGAGGACTCTGTTGGTTTTATTCGCATTTTAGGAGCTGTCAGACTACCACCGTGAGTGGTATCCACAGCGTAATGTTCGTCCATTAATTAGTATAACATAACTACCAACTTATAGTATTTAAACGTGGAGTCTAATAATACGGCCGTTATCATAATGTCCATATTCTTCTATAGTTATGTTGTCGGCGCATGTTTTCTAATAAATTGAGCGGTAATTCTCAGATTATTGAAATGTAATGTATTAATCACGCGTAACACCAAAATCCTCTTTTTTGCATTTATGCCAATTTTGGCCATATTCCATTCCAAAGGGCCTATCTGACACAGAAGGCGAAAAGATTGAACTCGGTAATGTTTGTGCTCTAGCGACTTGCAGTAAACGATGAGTGTACTTAGCCGCAATTACTACTATTGGGTTTGCGAAATATAGAACTGTCACCAATAGATTTGAAATCTGCTGGTATGTACCAGGTGAATATTTGTTGGCAGAAGAAAGGGTACTGGATGAAGATCATTTCTCCGCAGGAAGTGTAGTGGACTATTGCATAGCTATGTATGTAAGTACTGCATCCAGTCATCAGATGGTTCTTCTAATGTAACAGGTTGGAAATATAGAATTAGCATTTATGATTCTTAAAACGAACGTCACGCCAAGGCACAACTGAACGATTGATAAGACTTTCTCCACACACACAACTGAACGATTGATAAGACTTTCTCCATCGGATCTGGCTTCTATTTTAGGAATTTGACGAATATGTAGCTAAAATCATACACAATGCTGCAAACGAGCAGCTTTCACCGAAGCTATCTGAAATGACTTAACTTTAAATTGATATATATTCCTAGATTGAGATTCGCCGCTAATGATACACCTTCATGAATATTTGGAATTGCACAATAAATAGTTGGCCTTGTTGAAGCTAACGATTATCAGCATACATAGTTGTCCAGCTTTTTGACGTATGTGCAGTATTATCTATAATAGTATATGTTGTTCTTTGGTAGTCAGGATCAGGAATTATCTTTGTATAATTATGACCTACTGCCGTTTGAAGAAGCGGCGGTACCAGCTTCTACCTTGATTGATCTTATCCGACTGGACTAATGGGATATCACTAAAAAAATAAAGTAGTATGGGGTGGTTTTTTCTTAACAGGGTGTTTACGGCTAGGTTGGCCCAGTTAAGAAAATTTACCCCAATATACCCTATATTTTATCTTCGCCATGAGATTAAGACCATTACGAGATCATTACCATCAACCCCTGGGGACGAACCCAAAGGGTCTTTACTGCAAAGATAGAAGTAGAGAAATTTTTGCAAGAGACATATGCACGTCCTCCTTTCTACTTATGAACCCTAATTTCTTCTGAAGCATGGCATTGACTGTGTTCATAAAAGAGAATTGTGATAGATCTTCAATTCCAAACGGAATTTTCTTTCCGTCCTCAAAGAGAACATAATTGAAATATGCATTATCTTTGAATGTACTAAAGTCTGCTTGTCCAGAGAATACAGCATTAGCAAAGTTTGCCTGTTCAACTTGGTTTCGTAAAGTCTCATTTAATTGTAATATTATCTGGAAAGTAGTAACCTATGCAAAATAATGCTTTTTGGTTGGCTATGCTATCATTTATTTTCTCCATTAGCAGGTACTGTAACACGTTCTGTACGTTTTGAAACTTCCTTCGGCCCAAATTGATCTCGGCGAAAGAGATAACCTTCAAGGTACCTCTTCTCATGAAATATGCAGAGACCTGAATCTAAAACATCTACGTTCTCACTGTCACAATTGTAAGGAATCTCCTTTTGACTTTCATAGTCCCAGTATTTGGTAGTAAGCCAATAGCTTACCTTTAGCTGGTTTGGTAAAAAATTTTCTGTTTTGTTTATGTGCATAACCTAGACCTGACAAATTTTGTCCGGCTGGAAGTGTAATGAATTCATAGCTACCGTCACCCTAATTGAGGATGGTATTGTCAGCGATAATTTCATTTATGCGTTCTATCAGTCCTTCGTTATCAATTGGTTTTCTAATAAAATGATTAGCAGGCAGCGAAGAAAATATATCTGAATATGCGCCGTAATACATTTCACCAGCCGTAAGGAAACAAACCTTAACCTTTTTGTCCAACCTCTTGATCTCTCGGTATAAACCAAAACCATTTAGCTCGGGCATCTTGATGTCAAGTATTACTAAGTCGTATAAATGGGCCTTAAACCTCTTTAATGCTAAAAAAGGACCTTCGTATGAATCGACCGCAAATCCATTCTCACCTAAAACCTTCTCTAGCGCCAAACAAACATCTGATTCATCATCCACTACCAAAATCCTTTTACCGATCTCCCGTT
>JBAVTY010000811.1:0-1909 GCA_049696495.1 Candidatus Nitrosopolaris sp. | reverse complement strand
TGAATGAACTATCATCTGACGGAAGAACTCTTGTAAGAATAGAGGTACATTCTGATAAAGTATCGATTATTGATGCTGTGTGTATCAATTGTAACAAACGGTTTAAATCGATGCGTGCAGTCAGTATGCATTTAAAAATGACAGGAACACGTCATGCTGTGAATTTCATTAGCTATGGAAATTACGATAAGAACACAGGTCTTAGGGAACCACAAATACTTACGCCACACGCCTCATCTGGAAGCCAGTCGTAAATAACGAAATAGATCCCTGTAACCTCAATAATACATTATAGGAATGATCCAAATTTGCTGCTTTTGGTATTTGCTTAGTGCTACTTTTTCTAGCTACATCCTTTGTACATATTGAACATTCTGGGTTTCTACAGTCTAGTCTAGTCTGATAAATAAGAAAAATGGCCGCTTTTGTGTATCCTCACACGCGGCGCAGCGTATTATTTAATCTAAAGCAGCCAACATTAGTGTCTAATCATTCAGTTTAAGTCGACTCTTTAGATCCTTGAATCTATTTATAATTGTGACTTCTGTTATGTCTGCTGCGTTAGCAATGTCGATTTGACTTTTTTGCTCACCTGTCCTTACACAAGATGCATAAACGACAGTTGCTGCGAGCCCCATCGGATCTTTTCCAGCAGATAAGCCACTGTTAACAACATCATTCATAAGGTTAATTGCTTGATGCTTTGTTTTTTCGCTTATATTTACTTTGTTTGCAACTAGCCATCATTATCAACATTAGCATTTAGTCATTCGAATGTTGATAAAAACATAGATACTTGACTTATCATAATATTCTTTTTCTGCGGATGAAAAAGTTGTAAATGTCCGACCTTATCGGAATAGGAAGAATGGTCTTCACTATATTCACAGAAGGACAACGATTTTGATGACGTAACATAATATGTTATATTTTGTTGTCATGATGCTCATGGAACACATGGACTTGCACCAGCCAATATGACCAATCAGTGGCATAGGCAGCTAGAGCTTATGGCGATTGGGTAACCGGTCCAAGTAATCGTATGTTATCATTAAAGGCATGAACGATATCTGACCCAGTTAGAGCCTGTCCATTAGCGAATATGGGATATACCATACGGTACACAATGGCGGCAGCCCCACATGCACAGAATACAACATATATCCAAAAAGCTACCTGTATTGGTTTTTGTCCACTAATGAACATACATTAGTAGTCCTCCGAATATCCCTTTACAGCACGAATCCAATTCCCACGCGGACGGATTTGAACGCCAGGCGTAGGCGTAGTACTATTAAATAGATGCTGCCAACCTTATGACTCATTATTATTGCCCTAATTCTATAGATCTATGTTTGATCATGAGTTAGTACTTTATGTTACATTGGATGATCGTATCTTTCCTACCATCATCAACATACCTTGTTCGCGACCTCTCAGTAACTTATCCGCTATTTTTAATTCTGAAATTGCTCCTTGGGTATTGCCTGAGTTTAAATCATCAATAGACTGCTTCAAGTGTGTTCTTGTATTACTAAAAAACGGATATACAACATTAAGCATCGCTAGTTGATGTGCATATAGCTGATCATTTGCAAGGTTTAATTCTGAAATTGCTCCTCGGATGTTGTAACCATTTATATTCTCATCGGCTGTTCCGATCTCATCATATGCCGAAGTTAGCCTATATAATGCCTATAATGAATTTTTGTTCCATAAACGAAATATTTAGTAATGGAATAAAACATCATAGCAATCAGATGCAAACAGTTGAACTGTAATGCGGCAGTGATTATTATTCCTTAAATAGCTTGACTAACCTTGTTAATCAAGTATTAAATTATGAACCATTTACAAACGACTCATCGAATACAATACGCAAATGAATCTATCAGCATACTCTTTTGCA
>JBAVTY010000810.1:0-5458 GCA_049696495.1 Candidatus Nitrosopolaris sp. | reverse complement strand
TGTGAGCGAGGATAGTTTGCCTTAGTGGTGTGTTAGCTAATAGGCCACCATCCCAAAAAAAGCGCACTTCGTTCCTACCATCCGAAGATGAAGGACGATTCTTGTCCCCACCATTTGTGTTGTCGTCATGCCCTTCCATGATCATAGTACGGGTTTCCACATTTAGTCTAGTGTAGTCATAGTTTACTAGGACTGAACAGCTTGCTAAAACGAAATCTGACTTGATTCCATCTTCGTATCTTATTACATGTTCAAATCCTTCCTCGTCTTCCGAAATATTGGTCGAACCATCAACTTTCACTCTTCCATATCTCCCGTATTCTGACTTCCTTGTTCCATCTTCCTTTTCATAACTATCAAAAATCACGGCAGCACCCTCCTGTACATCAGCAGCAACTAAGTGAAGTGTCCAAAGCTTAGCTGATGCCATACTGGGATTGCTCACTGGGTCAATCAAATTGAAAGAAGTAAAAAGATTCTGAGGAGGAGAAAACATTGATCAGTAAAGACGCATTGGGTAGTTGTCATAGATTTAATCATGCAACAAAGCAGAAATTTCCGAAACTATCTACTGATAGATAACCGATCAGCATACAAGCAATCAATTCAACTTTTGAGTGATTCGCTGAACTATGAAAGTAAATCCTTTAATGCATTTAGGAATGTAACATGACTTTTCTATATGTACTAAAGTTAGGATGTATATGCTTATGAGCATGACCGCGGCGTTTCATTTAGTAGATCGATTATAATTCAGTATGATTTGGCTTACAAAGTATGAAGTATTATCCCATATGGGTATCAGCCTTTTCCAACCAGTTTTCATTATGTGTGCGCAGGTGAATATCCACATACCGAGCAACGTCTTATCTAACTAGAAGTCATCGAAACGAATGCCAGGGAGAAGAATTAGGATTTATTCTGAAACAAATAGAATTGAGATGGCTAGGTAAAGAAAGTCAATTCTAGTTGACACAGGTAAGGCGGCTCTCACAAAGAGATGGAAGAATATACGCCCAACTCAAGTATTTCCTGGAGCGCTTTGACGGTAAATTATCTGTTTGCGTCATTATCTACATAGGTATCTGATTAAACAAAACCGTGTCAATAACTTCATCTGAATTCTTCTAATCCGAAAGCAGAATGTTTTCGTTTTTCATTTGTTCTAATTTTGTTTGTGCCTATACTATGAGAAACACGTTATGATATAAACGACTGGTACTATCATGCTAATCATACTATCTTGTAACTTGTAAATATCATCCAACTGCTTTTGCATCATTTTGTTAGCAATCTTTCCACTACATTATTAACCTTTTAATAGATGTACGTAATATAGGCTTGAAAAGAGAGGTGGTGCTGTTTTAGATGTTGTCATTTTAGACCCCTCACTGACTAGTTTCAAGTCTAATGCTTAGAGACTGTAGCACACGAAGATACTTCATATCTTCGGTATTTAGCTTTTTGCAATTCCTTCCCCCGGTTTAAACCTGGGGGTATCGTTGCCAAGGCTTTTATGAAACATTCTTTATATGAAAAACGTTATTGTTTGGATCATAACCAAGTTGGTTCAATAGTAATACTCTAAATCCATTATCATGTAGATATTTCATTTGTTGAGCGAACAAATCAACAGTTATCGTGGAAGCCATGTTGTTGTAATCTTGCATGCTGTTTGTAAGATTGTGATATGTAATTATAGGTATTGCATTTATCCTTCCGTGTACGTTGTAAGGAATTTGACTATTCATGCGTTGAACGAATTTCTGAAATTCCTGAGAAGGGCTATAATTGTGATTGCTATCCATATGTCTAAAGCTATCACTTTTTATATCATATCGATTTGCATAAGTGAGCTTACCATTTGGTGAATATGTACGACAATCATTCTGCGATTGTTTCACATATCCCTTACAATTTAAAAACATCAATGGTGCACTACCAGATCTTGCTAGATTATAATATTTAGCTACTACATTCACTATTGATGGATTGTCAGATCCCAAGTTTAGTGGATATCCAAAGATTGTTGCATTAGCGCCGTGGTTAGCAAGGCATTGTTTTGATCCCCCTATTTGATAAACTAGTAGACTCGGTGATGACAATAGTGTAGGGAGATGAGCATGAGTCATAGTATGTGATTCTATATCCATTCCATCATGTTGTAATACCGCTATGTCCTGCCAAGTCTGTCTGTCTTTTGTTTTTCCTATCCAAGTACAAACTTCAAAGAAAGAAGCCTTAAATCCATACTTATCCAGTATCGGCTTGGCGTATAGGATTTGGCTCTTGTATGAGTCATCAAATCCTATCATTACCGCCTTATTACTGATGATATTAATCCCAGGAGCAGGGCCGGGTGGTGTGGGGGCGAAATAAAGATGATTAGAAGATGATTGGTTGTGAATTCCATCTAGATTTGATACGCTGCTGCCAGTATTACCTGTACTTACTCCGCTGCCGCTGCTTGACGCTATGAGTGAGGAAGATCTACCTAGGGATATATCTGGAAATGAGATGATCAACATCATTGCAATAATAACGATACCAAACAACTGAAAATTTGCATTTCTCTCAAGATTTGACAAGATAGTTTATGTAGTGATTAGTTAGTATATAATACTAACTTATATGCATGTCTGATTGAATATCACCCAATTGAAGAATGCTGCTGCAGTAATATCTAAAGAAAAATCGAGAGAAGCTAATAACCAAGGGCAATGTGATCCTCTCTTTGATAATAAATAGACAGTATTACCTCTGGCCTACGACGGGAATATTCTAGGGGACTTTATGAGATATCAAAAGAAAATACACTAACTATAACCGACTATATTCTTGCAATGAGAACAGAGACTAACCTCTCTGACCATTACCGGATGGATCTTATAAAATTCCTATACACGTTTGCAAAATATATTAACAATAAACCATTTAGGACTATAACTAGAAATGACGTAATCTACTTTTTAGAAAGCTTTCGCAAAACTGAGGCTTCAGATCCTATGCATAAATGGATAGGTACATACAACATCTACAGAATCCATTTGATTAGATTCTTCAAATGGCTATATTATCCTGATATAGAACCTACCAAAAGATCCAAACCCCAAGTCATTGAAAATATTCCACAATTAAAGAGAAAAGAACAGTCAATATACAAGCCTACTGATATGTGGACAACAAAGGAAGATGCTTTATTTCTTAAATATTGTCCCACGAAAAGGATGAAATGTTATCACGCAGTATCAAGAGACACAAGTTGCAGACCACATGAATTATTAAAACTAAAGATAAAAGATATTGTATTCAAGTCAGCTGCTGGAAACAAACAATACGCTGAAGTATTGGTTAATGGAAAGACAGGATCAAGACATATACCATTGATAGACTCCGTCCCATACGTTAAAGATTATCTTGATCATGAACACCCACAACTAGGTAATCCAAATGCAGCATTTTTTTGTGCAAATGGGAGGAGTTTAGGCAGAAGTCTAGGGGTAATGTCGTTAAACAAGATCTATCATCATTACAAGAAAGATGTTTTCTCCAAATTGCTACACAATCCGAATGTGCTGCCAGAGGATAAACTAGAGATTAAAGAATTACTGACAAAACCATGGAATCCCTACATCCAAAGCGCATTAAACGCTTCGAATAAAAATTAGGCATAGTCGATACTTTGAATACAGGCGATTTTCCAACTTTCTCAGACAAATTAGCGGATCAGTTAGCAAAAGTAATGCAGGAAATAGAATTAATGAAGCAGCACTGCTGAAGCCAAAAACTGAAGAAGAAAATTTCGATAATCTGACATATGCTTGTAAATAAAAAACTGTATAATGAACGAAAACAAAATCTATACGAAAGAAAGCTTAAGGGGATCCAGAAGACATAGATTAACAGGCTGGTCTGAGCAGAAACGTCCACCTATAGTGCATGATCATACGGATATCTTCAATTCAAAAAAAAGGTTTGACATGTAAGCATCATTTTTTCACCTATAACATTAAGTATAGGACGAGCTACACTGTTTATCTGTGATAAAAGGAAATTGTATATCATCATAATGGTGGGTACGTTGAATTCCCACGACACAGAACAGCAATAGAAGAAACCTTAGTGAGGAGTTATCAGCTCTAAAAGGAACGAGTTATGTTTTAGGTAAAGGCAATGAAGAGATAGCTCATCCATTTGATAACGATGAAGAAGTAAAAAGTTTCTTGCCAGAAGAAAATGAATCAGTTATACCTGTAAGACTCGCTATTGATCAATACACTGCCAAACTCGCAAATATGGCAAAAATACGCGCTGAAGCAGAGAGACTAGCAATTGAGATAGCTCACAAATCCAACAATCACCTTCTTGCGTACAGCAAATCCCCTAATGCACTGGCCGCAGCGTATATTTATATAGCTGCTATATTGTTGGGTGTAAATGTCTTAAGGATAGATTTATCAAACTTGGCCGGCCTAACTGAAGTCACGATCCGTAACGCATGCAAAGATATATTGACAAGTTTTAAGCTAACGATAAAGGTTAAGCCCATGTGATCTAACCAGCTGTGCGACTTTGGATCTACGCCAATCACATTACAATAATAAGCCATCCGTCTATCACAGCCAGAGGAGTACAAGTCAGCCCGCCTCACCATATAGAAGATCATGCTGAAAATGAGGGTAAAATGAATCGATATTAGTGAGGATATTCAAGAAAGTAGCGATAGTGATAAGATATCCTCACTAGAAAAAGGCCAAAATCACCTTCAAAATTAGGGTAGTGGGGATAGTGACGATATTCGGTATATGGAGTGGTACTCATGATTGAAACAGCAGGGGTTGCGGTAACAGTATATTTCCCAATTATTTTCATAGATTTAACATACTAGTCTTAAGTCAAAGTTTTTACATAAGTGAAGGGGAATACCTAGCTCCAGCCATTTTTCATGAAGAAGGAAAGGTTGCATCACAAACGATTTATTCCAATGTCAGAGAGCTAGTTGAACATCAGCAATATGTTTTTGATACTCTTTGGAATAAATCAATAGCATCAGAAGAAAAAATCAAGGCGATTGAATATGGAATCCAACCATCCTATATAGAAACGATTCGTGACCCGGTTCAAATCCAAAAGCGAGCTCTTAAGCTCGGAACAATGGCAAGAGATGAAATACTTCTTCTATATTCTACAGCGAATGCATTGTATCGACAAGGTAAGACTCTTTGCATGACCTTAAGCAATCATCAGAAAATGACACTTTACGATTTTTTAGCTTCAATGGTTTTGGCTGTCTTTTGCTTTCTTTAGTTGGTTCATAAAAAAAGGGGTTGATTAGCGGTTGTGATGGTTGTGGTGGAAATGATGAAAGCCGCTGCCGTGATTGTGATAATGGAAGTTGCCGTGGTGATGATGAAGTACATCCCCACCAAAGTAGTGCGAGAGTGGTGAAGGGTAGCTA
>JBAVTY010000809.1:0-5003 GCA_049696495.1 Candidatus Nitrosopolaris sp. | reverse complement strand
TGAAGAGGGTTTGAAATCCAGGCAGGAGTTGTACCTTATTTTCTTCTAGGATATGTCTATGATGGTTTACCACAATATCCTCAGCCTCATCGTATCATAGGTTTTTGTAATTATGTGCCACGTATCATGAACAATACAGATTTGTGTCCTGGTTCTGGCTTACATCATGATGGTTCATACGTTACTGAGGAATTACTGCTTCTAGTAAATCCACAGATATCGCTTTTTCTAGTGATTCTGCAATGAGGCTATATTACCTATGGTCCTATCACGAAATAGGAGTGAACTTAATATGTGTGTAAGTACCGTTCAATTTCCTCATCATCCAAATATTACCATCTGACCACCGCCAAAGGCATTGTATCGTTGTTTCTGATGTTGTAACGGCTTGGCATCAAAGTGTTGATACTTAGGTCCTGTAGCTGCAGCCGCCGGTGTTGCATTACCATATACCTCAATAAATGATATAGATATAGAAGTACGGGGGTATGGTAGGATGATCCCGTCACAATCTGATAGTTCATAGCATCTGTTGCAGTCGCTGTGTAGGCCTGCTCCCAGGTTTTGATTTCATTAATATCTAGGAATGTTAAGGACTGATCTGCACTATCAATAGGTTTAGGTTTTTTCGATCCCCGATTGTAGGAGATACCAACCAGAAGCAATAGAATTTGCCAAAAGGTCGGTCACCATTTTAATTCATCCCATCTGCTGTTAGTTTTGTGATGGGAAAGATATCAGCGCCACCGCCACCGAGATATCCTGAGGAGAATAGTTGTTAGTAGACCGTTCACGATATATCAGTTAGCAAATTTAGTCGACCATCTGCGTGTAATGACCGGGGAGGTCATCACTTCCCCCGTGACAGGAACGGTGCTATATACGGCTCCTGCCCGTTTTGGTTACGGTCATAGCGGCACACCAGAACGTCCCATGGTCCGTTCCACGGCGGTGACCATATACTATTTTGTGTTCCACTGGCTGTCGCGCAACCGACCGCGGTCGTGGCAGGTGAGACCATCTGAACGTAATGACCGATAGGATACATGTTTTCGCTCGTGACGGGACTGCCGTTCCATTTGTTCTTTTCGTCGACCCAGTCCCGCTGCATTTTGATTGTGTTTGCGGGGCTACCTAGAGTTGGGTCGTGGGATGCGGACGCTGCAAGGTTCTCACCCTCATGCGACAAGTCGCACGTGGGAGGGGCCACATTGAAACAGTGGTCGAATGTGCCTGTCGTCGCGAGATGGTCGGCCCAACTCTTGGCGCCGGCGGCTAGACTGTCGCTCCACTTGAGCGCCGGAGATCCAACGGCAGCGCGCTCGTCGTTGTGGATCTTCAGGATGGTGTTGGCGAAATCCGACTGCGCGTATGAGCGCTGCAGCGCCGCCCACGGCACTATCAGAATTGCCGCTATGGCCGAAGCCATGATTATTGTTATTGATACATTCTTATACATAATTCGTCGATAACCGTTTAGCTTATTAAGGATTCGGCAAATGCAACATCACAATGTTGAGAGTCTATGTAATAGCATGAGACGTAAAATGGTTCAATGCTATACCGATCTTACATATTATTTCCGGCTTGCAACAATACTATACTACCATCATCATTGATTGGTACCCACTTGAAAGATGAAAGTAGCATCCGATTCTCAGACAGTGGAATACGATTTGTCTGGAAAACCTTTGAATCTTTTTTCTTGGTCTACCCATCAGCAATCGCCTGACCGATATTTCATCATAGTATTGATAATCTCGGAGACTTGTTCTGGAGAATCATTCTTACGAATAAACCTCGCCATAGATATCACGTCCCTAATATCACCTCCGTTCTGCCATATTTGCGAACCAATAAATCTACTAAGACCAGAACTAAGTTTCGGTAATACTTTCTCAGAAATACCGAGGAATTGAGCTTCGGTATACCTAGACAAAAAGAGCTTTCTAAACCTCGATTGTAAAGGCTTCGATAATCGACCGAGTTCATTGGCGGTTGCGAATACCTTGCAGCTCTTTATCTCGAAATCATATTGACGTTTCATTTGATCTACCTTGATACGTCCACTCTCCAAAAAGTTAAGCAGCTTCTCCTGAAATTGTTTTGGCATCTTATCTAACTCATCTAAGAGAATAATCTTGGGCCTCTTTTCTTCTAGGATATCCAGTATTCTGTTAGTTGTATTACTGCCATCAAAGAAGACAGTGGTTATGGCATCATTTCCAAGTCTATGACTACTTTATATCTAATGCGTCATCAAATGATATACAGAATAAGTCACATAGGCTATGACGATTACTCCTACTGCGGTAACGTAAAGCCTTGACGTACTTTCATATCGTACGTATTGATAATGCATGATTTAAGATTTAAGAGATTTGATAGAGAAGTGAAGTTGTATGCTTAGGTAGGCGTACTGTTATGAGCTACTTTGGAGAAAGATAAAGATAGGTACTCAAACCGTAGGAGCATCACTACATATTTCCAACAATTACAGTAGTTAGCTAGATCCAGAGTATAAATGGGCTCTATACAATAGGGCTCTGGCTCTTAATAGATTAGGAAATTCTACTGGAGCTTTAGCATATCTCAATAAGCACATGCATTAAAGAGTAATCTCTCTTGTGGTCCTAGTTAAAGTAAGTCTATTATTTCAAATAGCTCTAAATAATATATGTACCTGTAGGGACTTGCAATATCATGTAGGATGTTCTGGATGGAGTTATACATCCTGGCAGGGTCCATTCTATCCTCAAAATCTTACGAACTCAGGTTGGCTTAATTATTATTCACATGTTTTCGACTATGTAGAAATTGATTCTTCGTTCTACAGAATTCCTAATGTCTTTATGGTCAACAACTGGAACACAAAGACTCCTAAGGATTTCAAGTTCACAGCAAAATTTCCAAAAGTCATAACACACGAAAAAAGACTGAAACAGGTTGATAAGGAATTAGACCACTTTTTTGAAGCAATGGGTCGTCTATCGAACAAAACATTGGCCCTTTTGATACAACTTCCTCCGTCGTTGCATATTCGCGAGGGTCTAGAGCGTCTCAGAGAATTAGTTCCAAGTCTAGACAACAGATTCAGGTATGCAATAGAAATAAGGCATAATTCTTGGTTCCAGGACCTAACATACAATTTCTTCGCAAATAACGATATCTGTTTGGTGTGGAGTCAGCTCGCCGAATTACAAACCCCGCCAGTAGTCACAACTGATTTTCTATATGTGAGATTCATTGGCGATAGAAGTATTCAAGAAAAGGATTTTGGTAGAATACAAATAGACAGAATTACTGAGATGCAAAAGTGGGCTGAAAATATCAAAAATGTTCAAGGGGAGGACATGAATCTTGCAATAGTAGCAGCGAACAATCACTACGCTGGATTTGGACCCGGTACCGTGAATATGTTTAGAAATATGATAGGACTGCTAGAAGCTAAATGGGAAGAAAAGGTAATGGGGATACAGAAACAAGAAGAACAATATTCCTCTCATGAATCGAGACAACGTACGCTTTCTGAATTTATGAATTAGTATGTTCTTATACCAAAGGTGTCAGTCAGATTTTTTGCCGAATAGAGAGACATGGAAGGGAATCTAGATCTAACAAAGTTAAGTCGTACGGTTTCACATGCTCTTCGTCACGAACCATGGCTGTATGGACTGGAATTGGACAGTTATGGATGGGTTCATCTGATTGATTTAGTAGTTAGTTTACAATGCCATAGGAATGAGTGGCGAAAGCTTGCTGAGAATGATATAATCGAAATGATTTCCAAATCAGATAAGCGTCGCTTTGAGATATATGAGGGAAAAATCCGGGCTTTATACGGACATTCCCTACCGGGCAAGGTACTCAAAATGTCTGTACAACCGCCGGCAATTTTATTTCATGGTACATCTTCAAGGTTGATAAAACAGATAAAACACGAAGGTCTTAAGCCTAGGGGAAGGCAGTATGTGCATTTGTCCGTTGACCAAGAAACAGCTTTGCTTGTAGCCAAACGTAAACACGGAATATCTTTTATCATTACAGTTGAGGCAAGTAAGGCCTATCAAAAAGGAGTAAAGTTCTACCAAGGCAACAAGACAACCTGGCTAGCAGACTATGTGTCACCAGACTACCTAAATTTCAGGCTGCTACCCATAAACATTTCAGGAATGTCCCATCTATGAAGCCGCCTTTCACACCAAACTTAGATATAGGTAATCAGTATGTGACATTTGGCTGAAATAATAAATATAAATAATAACAGTATCAAATATTCCAGTTGATCCGTAATCGTTTATCCTAAAGCGCCTTAGCTATATACATTCCGGTTTCTCGTACCAGTCCGGAGGAGTTCGATTCACTTATCATTCTTATTATTGGATTGAGTATTTAGGTTGAAACGAAGAATCTGGACAAGTTTCTAAAATTACGAGTATGTTGATAGACTGCTATATGCCGCTGTTCTCTAAAGCTGACTTCCTATAACGAACCTGTAGCATGGATTCATGACGCTGTCTTGGTATCTTGTACTGCCGTATATGAAATACAAGTAAGAAAAACCACGTGGAGTATTATCTATGGCAAGATCGCAAGATCCGAATGGTGCAGGTTTACAGTTCTTCATAGTATTGAAAGATTCGAAATTCCTAGACGGAAAGGATACCGTCTTCGGAATAGTCACATCTGGAATGGATGCAGTTGACAAAATAGCTGCCCTAAGAACTGATTCTAGTGACTCAACAAGCAAAAATGATAAAAGTGGCTATCAGCGATTAATCTTATTCAAAAAGATTAGTGGAGGATGCTAAGACTGAAGGTCATTTTGCGAATACACCAATATATGGAGTATACAATTTGACATAATTCCGTTAAGTTATACTTCGCAACATATATGTACCATTATGGACCTAATGGATATGCACGTATTAGGTAGCATTCCATCAAAAGAAACCCGTCATTTGTACAACAGCCCCTGGCAGTGGCGTTACCTGCCGTAGTAT
>JBAVTY010000808.1:0-2239 GCA_049696495.1 Candidatus Nitrosopolaris sp. | reverse complement strand
ACACTCTGATGTAGAAACAATTTCGTTATCGAGGCTAATCTTGTAAACGAATTAGAGAGAGGGAATTAGCATTCAACCTAGAGGGCTAAACTCAGACAGGCAGAAGGTCAATTCAAATGAGATACACTTAAGGCAGCTACTGAAGAGACGCTTGAGCTCGTACATAGGTGGGGAATGAAGTTTGAATCGAACTTTCTTGTATACACAGCAAGCACATTTGAATCGAACTATTATAGATTGAAGGCGACAGGATAGAGTATACCGGGTTTGGCGATAATGATCATCGCTTTCGGAATCTTCAGAACTTAAGCCTTAAATCAGTATTATAGATCGCATAAAAGAAATAATACCAAGCAGAAAAGTGTTACCTATGTGGGTATTTGAAAGTGTCGCCTATCTACGTAAGTACTACACCTAGCAAAACGCTAATCGGTTATTTTTATCGTATCAAGCGTATTAAATGAATGAAAAATATCAGAGGATAAAGACGACGTCAGGAGATTAGAAAATGCATGTAACGAAACACGCTTTCACTTACTGAAATCACTAGTAGATAACGGAAGCACAATTGGGCCAAAATCTAAAAATCGAGGGAAAAATAGTTTCATTTCATTTAAATCAATTGGAAGGCGTAGGGTTGGTAGAAGCAAAGTATACCTCGAAGGAAGTTGACAAGGTATACGCCATAAAAAGTTATAAAATCACCAACCAAGGCAAGCGCATCTATAACCACATAATCTCCCTAAAATGAAAATAACAGATTATAGAATACCACGATTAACAAGATTGAACTATTTTATAACAATTGCCACTCTAGCAAATCTTGGTTTCGTGACGCTTTCTGTTTGGTTATTTCCGAAGCAGTTTATTTTTGAAGTGACATCAACGTTGGCATGGATTCTCATTGTAGTACAGTATTTTATCGCGCATAAACTAAAGAGGCGTCACGTCGAACGTTTGAGATAAGTGAAAAATGGCTTAAATGAAATCTTCATGTAGTATAAAATCGTGGTTCATGTTGAGTATATCCTCAGCCGGCATAACATTAACCTCCGCGCAGTTAGCAGGAAAACTCAACATGTTAAATGTGCCGATGCCGTTTAAGGTGATTGGCACATGATATGATGGAATAAACTCTCCCCTTCCACAATAGATTTCGAAGTTCACCATTATCATACTTGTACTCATCTCCTTTTGGAAATCGACCCAAACCAATCCGTGCAGCCGTCGCTTTTGTAAGTTTAGCCCCGCCAAATGAGCCTGTATCAAAGACCATTGGAAAGTTAATGCCATTGACTGAGAATACGAAAGCAGGCATATTATGATAATAGTTGATGTATGGAATTCTACCTTCTCCTTTGGAAATGAATGTAGCATGAGTTTTTGAAAAATGTATGGAATGTCGTTTTAGAAATCGCTCGACTGGATCTCATGATATACAAACATACATCTTTCTCCGGATCTGCGAAATATCTTGTTTCATCTTCTAATTCGATCTCAAGGTCTTCCTTCTTGAAAAGAAATTTTGTCATTATACCACCATTTAACATTACCTATGACAGCCATTGGGCCCGTATGTGTCATTAGCATTGCGATGTAATACCGCTTTTTGAAGAACCAATGGTCTATACATATGATCAACTTTATTTTGAGCTCGAAGATTATAAAAAGGAAAAAATATCTCACTCTTTACCATTCACACAGAATCCATTGTAAACTGAAATATTTCAAGGAAGTAAATAAACGAATTGATAATCAAAAAAAGAGTGAGGTGATTGACATTTCTAGAATATTCAACTGCTAAATTCCTTATATCACTACCTCAGATCACATCTACAGCGGAGATTTCTTTTTATTATTAAAGAAGACTGCTAACTTTCTTGCGACCTCCACAAATTTTCCTCGTCCCGGAATATCAACTCCTCTTTTTCTTCGTTCCCTTTTCAATAGCAGCGAATATTGCTTCCTGTCATGACAGGATTCATAAATAAAAAATGGTTTCTTTTTGTATCATACGTAATACTTAATTCTTGGTAAGTAGTAGGATAAGTCATAGTAAGATCGGATCAAGAAACTTAGACTAGCTTGTGTCTACGCCAGTTTCATTATTGCTCAAGAAACATTCGTATAAACACATAAGAATAAACATATTACTATAATTAATTATATACCGCTATATGCGGCACAATATACCATATATTTGAGGCTGGGGCATAATTCCATGTTTTCATTTTGCTAA
>JBAVTY010000807.1:0-2877 GCA_049696495.1 Candidatus Nitrosopolaris sp. | reverse complement strand
GAGAAAATCCCACCTGAGACGCTAGAGAAGTTGGTAATAACCATGAATGACTTTGACAATGCGAACAAGGAGATAATGCCGTCAGCTATGCGTGAAGTCTATCTAGAATCACCAGACATCCCTTGGACAGAGATAGGTGGTCTAGAAGAAGTCAAACGTGAATTACAGGAAGCAGTGGAATGGCCATTGAGATATCCAAATTTGTACAAGGAATTGGGTCATACTATTCCAAAGGGAATTCTACTACACGGACCGTCTGGTACAGGTAAGACTATGCTTGCAAAAGCTGTAGCTACAGAGTCTGAAGCTAACTTTATCAGTGTAAAAGGACCCGAATTGATTTCTAAGTGGGTTGGGGAATCTGAGAGAGGCATCAGAGAAATATTCAGAAGAGCAAGACAAGCCTCTCCATGTGTAATATTCTTTGACGAAATTGATTCTATTGCTCCTACTAGAGGTGGAGGAATGGAAGGAGGGGTACATTCAAGTACAGAAAGAATGGTATCTCAGTTGCTGACAGAAATGGACGGCATACAGGAGATTCATGGAGTAGTTGTCCTTGCTGCTACTAACAGAGTTGATATGATTGATACTGCATTGTTGAGGCCAGGACGTTTCGACAAGATTGTATATGTACCAAAACCTGACGTAAAGACTAGGCAAAGGATACTTGAAATACATACAAAAGGTAAACCTCTCAGTCGGGATGTGGATTTGAGAAGAATAGCAGAATTGACAGAGGGGTTTAGTGGTGCAGATGTTTCAGCAGTTGCTAATACTGCAGTCTCTGTCGTACTGCATGAATACCTTGCAAAGTACTCTACGCCTGAAGAAGCAGCAAAACATTCTTCAGAAGCACTTGTTTCAATGCAGCACATTGAAGAAGCAGTCAAGAAGATAAGGATTCAGAGAGAAATGAAACCGGGTGAGAAAACAACGTTGCCACAGTACGGATGATGTTAAAATATCCATCGTAGTAGAAAGCACATCTCTATTAAGAGCTCTGATTTTAATTTCTTAAATTTGGAATGCCTCCGCAGTTCTTGCTTTTCTGACTCGTACATTGCGTTTATTGTCCTGTTTTGGACCAGGACTAATAACGAAAGATTATGAGATTAATGTCAATTATTTCATCCTAATCAATAATTTCATCCTAAGTAGACATTGCAGGAAATATCGTGCAACTTCGTATCGGTAGTATCATTGGACTAGGCCTTAGCAACGTATGTATTACCGGGGGGTTTCTATACAATGTCCATATCCTGCAGGGATATCTTTTATTTTACTACCACTATGGCCATCTATTACACAGTCCGACGCCCATAGTCTTTGTATTTCCGGAAGTACCGTCAATTATAGAAACAGAATTGGACCCCTTGTTTGCTACATAGATTTTATTTGCATATCGATTTGTATATCCGTTGGTCTGTTACCTACCATAATTTGTGTATCTCCAAGTAATTTCTGTTGGGTTATTGATTCAAGGGTCTGTGCATTGACATTATTACATGCCACTAAAAGCACAGACATTATCATCGTCACTGCTAATGATAAGACAAAAAGGAAACGGTAATGACTTCTGATTATTGTGGTCGAAAATATCCCAAAATACTCTGGTGATCTGGGACCTTTCATAAAATCGTAGCGGCCCTTGCCTTCTATTCTATAATCCTAAAATGTACCTTCAGGTTATCAGAAACTTTAACGGTGGTTAATACTGGGGCGGTTCAGAGGGGAAGACAATAATGGTATCTAGAAAGACATGCAATAGCGATGAATTTCCTTGAAATGATGCAGTTGAAAAAATTTGCTGATGTATTCACCTACGAATTATCGGATGGCATGAAGCAGCGGGTTGCAATCGCTCGTGCACTCGTCACGGATTCAGAAGTATTACTTATGGATGAGCCATTTGCAGCCCTTGATTCACGAACAAGAGATCTCCTCATGGTAGAATTACAACTAATCTGGGCGGGAACAAAGAAGACTATTGTTTTTGTAACACATAGCATCACCGAATCAGTTTGCCTTGGAGACAAAGTGGTGGTATTTACTAATAGGCCTGGAAAAGTCAAAAAAGGAAATAACCATCGAACACGAAAGAACAAGGTTAAGCGAACAAAGCAACTGTACAGATATCAAAGTAAGATTCTTGATGAACTTGTTCTAGAAATAAATACAGCTCGTAAGGTAGAGGTTGCAGTCTAATTTAGTTACTCTATTTACTGGTAATATAGAAATAATAACCTACCGCTACACTCTTATGGGACCTTCTAAACATGATTTCTGGTTTGATTAGATGTTTGTCCCATTACCGAATTTTACAACATAACCGCAACTTTACAAGATGTCTTGGCTTTGCAAATTGGTATTCGTAGAGTCTTCAACACGAATCGAGTCTTCAACACAATAATATTCTTCCACTAGCGATTCAAACATTCGTGAGCTATCCAAATTAGCATAAATTTTCTAACTAATACTTGCAAGGTGATTTCTTTTCATCTCCAAAAACGTCTTCGAAATAGCTTGTACAAAATATAAGACCATTTAATCAAGATTTAATTAGAAAACAAATGCTATTTGGCATAGGATGACAGGAATATGTGTCTCATCGTACAGACATAGTTTATCATCTGGTGTCTACTGACTATTCAATAATACTCAAGGAACGCGGCAAAGATTGAACTTAGCTCTAAAACCGGGAGTCATAAGTATTTGAAAGGTTTTGGAACGTTTCAATTCTTTGTATGTCCTTTTAATTCGAACAAACGCACAATCATTTTTCATTTATTACATAACAGAGATTAAGAAATTGCTGTATTTGTTATAGATTCATTGACGAATTGCAAAAACCATTTATGATCTATCATACAGGCC
>JBAVTY010000806.1:0-1531 GCA_049696495.1 Candidatus Nitrosopolaris sp. | reverse complement strand
TACAAGTCTGAGGTTGGAAGAATGATTCACAGAATTAGAATATGGCTTTATTCCAAGCTATAACTATTTCGAAATCTCGGTAATGTAATAAATAATAACGACATAAATTTGGACACTTCACTTAGTCCAAGCGAAGACATATGCCGGTACTGAAGTCTGTCATCATCGCTCCGATGATCAGGATCAAATCACAGGACTCTACGAATGCCCGTACTGACTCGTCCATGAGCTTTCCATCATACATGCCTATGTAGGCTGGGTGCTCTAATATTCGTATTCAGCCGGATAATGATTGTACTATGTCTACGTTACGAGACATGAGCAATCTTGAACTTCACCATAGAGATCGCTTATGAAATTTTCTAGCAGTTACATGTTCACCGACTTCTTTTAAGGCTGGTCTGGTAAATCTTAATTATATCAATCAAAATGTAAAGACATGGAAAACACAAACAATTCTCTTACAGTCGTAGCTGCGCAGGAAGGACATAGTGTATCAGTGGTAGGCGATACCTATCGTATTGTTATAGGTAATGAGCAAACAAATGGTGCTTATGCTTTTATTGATATGTTGATTCCTCCAAAAGGAGGACCTGGACCTCATTCACATGCTTTCCAGGAAGCGTTTTATATAATAGAGGGAGAGATTGAAGTAATAACTAAGGAAAAAACATACACTGCTACAAGCGGTTCCTACGTAAATATACCCTTTAACGGACCGGTACATAAATTTACCAACAAAACAGATAATATTGCACACATTCTCTGCCTTACGACGCCCGCCGGTATGGAGAAAATGTTCAAAGAAATAGGAAAGCCGGCATCTGCAGATACTTTCTTACCTCCTCCACAAATGACTTCTGAAGAACCAAAACAATTTCAAAGCATCGCTGAAAAGTATGGAAAAAAATGGTACCCGCCAGATTATTTAGATTAATAACACACACCATACCTCTAAAACTATTAAACAAAATGATAGATATACGTGTTTTAAACTAGAATAATCTATGACTAGAATAATCTAGAGCCGTTTCTATTTCTAATTATAGTAGTCCGAGACTGCTGGATTATTTACGTAAAGAAAATCTTTAGACTAACCTTCTATATCTCCATTTTTCGAATAGAGTATTGAGATATAGATAGGCAATTATGGCGTTCTATTCCCTAAAAGTCTTGAACCACTCAAAGCACTCCGCAGATAAACCATAGCTACCGCAATTGCTCCTCCAATTGCTACGTCGAGAATTCGAATAAATGAAAGATACCATTCACCGGGATAATAGATATTGAGGAGGATTATAATGAACGGCACTAAAAATATTTGTGTGAGTATAACGTTGACTCTCATAGTTGCAAATACCATAACTGCAAAAGAGAACAGCAATGCTAAACGCAAATAGGGATTACTGTTCTCAAGAGTTATCACTGCTGCTATCAATGCACCTATTATGGTTCCGAATATCATCATGGAAGTAAAACTAATTGTTAAACTAGGGCTTGGCCGAATCGCGACAATTATCGTG
This sequence comes from Candidatus Nitrosopolaris sp., assembly GCA_049696495.1. Lineage (GTDB taxonomy): Archaea > Thermoproteota > Nitrososphaeria > Nitrososphaerales > Nitrososphaeraceae > Nitrosopolaris. Next base: position 8 of record JBAVTY010000806.1, on the reverse strand, counting down.
AGAACGGC
>JBAVTY010000805.1:0-4648 GCA_049696495.1 Candidatus Nitrosopolaris sp. | reverse complement strand
GACAATATTTCTTCGTGTTACACTTGTGATGACAAACCTGCTCAAATCTTTCAGGACGAAGGTGATTACTGCTTAGATTGTTGGCAAGAGCGAACATATCCTAATCTTTAATATTTACCAGGTGTCTTGCTTTGACCTGATAACTTTGGATTACTAATCAATTGCTTGCTGCCCGTATCGTCTTGATTAAATGAATTCAAGTTACTTGAAACACAGCAGCGTAGCTTATTGCTACACCAACTGTTCCACATTCTATGAAGGTCGATGCAAGAAAAAGACTTATTCTACCGTTGTCGTTTTTCCTTTTGTCTGCTTCTTCAGACCGTGTGTACCATGTTTACCATGCACCATGTTTATTCCTCCTTCTACTTTCTGTGTACTAGACTTATCCACTATCTTATCATCTTGTTATGAATACAAAGACAAGAATATACAACACGAGACAACTAATGAATTTAGATCTATTATCAACATGAACTATCGTATAAATATAAAAAGGCGGTGACTTTATTAGCCTAGTCAGGAAGGAGTTTACTACTGGAGTTGATCATTATTGTTTGACAGATTGTTTGACAGATTGAGAAGCTGGAATAAATATGATGGTAATCAGAATATAAAAAATAGCACAGACAAATCAAGTGCTGGATTTTCCAAATTGCGCAAGCAAATAGAATTGATAGGTATTGAGATAAAGGATCTAAATGAACAAGCAGAAACAGGGCGATTGGAGCTGAAAACAAACTTCATCAATCAACACTTTATAAACGAATTAGATAAAATCGGTTTGCAGCTCATCAACATTAGAGGGACTTGGATCATATTTTTTATTATATCCATCTGAAGTTGAAGTTAAAGTTTTATTTAACATTTAAAGCGTTAATAAATTCTTTCGTAGATAATAATGCATGACCGTAATTGGGGAAATTAACTTCAACAGTTGCTTTTATTTCCTCCCAGTTGAATGCAGCGATGCCATCTTTGATGAGTGTCGTATGATAACCTAACTCCACTGCGTACCTTGCTGTTGTATCAATACAGGTGTTGGCCCGCATACCTCCGATAATCACATGATCTATATTGTGCTGCTTCAACAAAAAATCAAGATTTGTATTTGCAAAGCCACTGGCTGTCCAATGATTTTGGGCAACAAGATCTCCTTCTTTAGGCAACAATTCAGAATGGAATTCTCCACCCCAACTTCCTTTTTCAAATGAGGAATATTCTAAAATCCCGTTGTGTGAAGGTGCCAGGAATTCCCAATCTACATAGTCCCCTTTTTGGTTTGATGATGCGGAACGTATACAACCTTGATACCCGACGATCTCACTGCGGATAATATATCTTTCAGGTTTTCGATCAGGTTAACGCCTTTGACGGTTTCTTTCGTAAGAGCCCATTGTTTACCACCCTCTGATAAAAAATCATTGAATGGGTCAACAATCAATAAGGCAGTGTTATCTGAAGAATAACTTTTCATAACAACGGCTAGTTGTATTCATGATAATTAAATATGATACTCATAGGTGGCTACACTCATTATTCCGTAAAATCTGTAGAAAGTTGGATCTCGACTCCACTAACGCAGGAAAAGTCGATGAACCACAGAGGGCGCCGATATCTAGAAAAGTTGTCGTGTCATTGATATACGGTTTGAAATATAATTCCGTAACATATCTCTTGTTGCACTAAATTGCTTTCGCTCATATTCTTAGAATGTTTCAGCCAGAAACCAATATTGGGAGCCGTGCACTATTGGGCGATGTGACTACAACGTTAAAGAACTCTCCGTGGTGATTGACTTTTCCTTCCCATAATACAGCACGCAAAACTTCCACATATTCTCGTAGATGTACTAACGGTTTTCTCTGCGGCAACCCAAAGATGTCTTCTATATTAGAACTATGACTAGGGCCTATTCCAAGTCGCAACCGACCTGGTGCGATATCATTCAAAGCCAAGACCTGCTCTGCCAAAGCCAATGGGTGGCGCGGATACGTCTGTACAATTGCTGTGCCCAAGCGCACTGCAGATGTTTTTGTTGCGGCAGCTGCAAATATCGTCAATGTATCCAGATCTGCTTGATTCTTCCAGATCTGTCTGATTCCAGCTGCCTCAGCTGCTACAATTTCCTCTATAACTGCTGCTGCATTCAAGTTGCCCATAACAAATCCCACATGCTCCTTGATTGACTTCATAATGTTACGGCGCTTGTAGAGTGTCATATTGGATTTAAATATTTTTTCGTGACACCACGTTCTGTTGCATAAATTCTACGAGCATATTAGAATTGGTCACAATCCTACAAGTAATACTATATACTATACTGTGCTAATTTTATTCCGTTTTTTTCAAGCAGAAGCGGTGTCTGAATTTGCTTTTAGCTTTGTAAATGTCTCTAACATGCAATAATTGTCCTCTTTTTTATCAGTTGTCAACCGTTTTCTATTTACCTGAGTCATTTGAAATGCTATAATAATACGGATTGATTTAGGCTTGGTGCAAGTTACGTGGTAATTTTTGTATACTCTTTGTAATGCTACTTGTAATTCTTCAAAGCCCGTAGTAATTTAGAAGTTTCTTTGGATCAGCGTATGCGCAGCCTTTATCATATAGGACTCCTGTGTCATTCAAAATAGTCGATTCAACGGGTCGGCTGATTCACTCTCTAGTATAATTTTCTTTAAACCCCAGCCGACCACAAACCCTGTTCCAAAGCATCCTTTGAAATTCCGTATTTTTTCTTTAAAAGCCTGTTTGCGCTTGAGAGCACGTTCCACAGAATTGGTTCAGCATATTTACAGTTATTTTAGAATAAGTTGAGTGATTTGAAAGATGCTTTTACCTCTCTCTGTCGGAAATGACTTGACGGCCTAATCACAGAACGGAGAAAATCTGAATCATAGCCATCGGCTACTCAGAACAGGACTACACTGGATCATCGTGAAATGATTTTCCTTAGTAATTACGCAACCGGTCTATATGAGAAACTATCTACTTGCAAATATTGGTAGATGCGTTAAGACACAAAGCATCGATATTCGGAAGATCGTCGCTTCCATACAAACTGAAGATGAAAGTTCAAAAAGCTGGACAATTTCCATCTAAAGAATTATTAGAATTGCAAATTTCGGAGTCTCTGAAATGTTCTTCTAAATATTCTGAAAAGGCGAAGATTAGTTTTAAATTAGTAGATGTTAACGGTGATGAACTATCAATTGAGGAAGTAGTCAAGAGATACTTTAGCAATCCAGGGGATTATTTCATATACATATAAATTGTGTCTTGACGGTGTGTTTCTTCTTTTTACCATGGGGCTAGGATTACTTGCAGGTTTCATGAAAGGGAGATAGGAGTGTTATAACTTGTGAGATATGACAGGCGACACGGCAGATGACTTTTGGTCGAGCCGGGGGGTCGTCGGCGAAAGGCGTACTCTTTTAGATAACGTCCGCGAATGTAAAACACCCGTCAGCGAGATCATGTCAGGAGTATCGAGGACAAAACTATGACACAGCCACGCTCTTGTTCGAAGTGCGGCTCTTCTACTACATTGATGAGAGGACATTACGCGCGCTGGTATAAGGATGGAAGTGGTGGCTGGTTATGTGCCAAGGACTATAGTAAATTATATAATAACACACATCCAGACGTTGGCCTTAAGTGGCAGCGCAAAAACAGAGAGTACGTTAAATCCTACCAACGGAGATATCGTGCCGCGCGTGCCGCTAAAAGGAAACAGCAGTAGGTGGCAATGACGTGAAGTGCGGATTATGTTCTCAACAGCTTAGGCGAGCGAGATTTATGTGCGCAAAAAATGTAAGCAGAGTACCAAGCGGGTTTGGAGAGGATCCTCTAGATGAGGTTTAAAAAGTTGCTGGACAAACTCGGCATCGAAGTCGTCAAGTCTGATAGGCCATTGTCCCAGTTTTTCGCATGGGATGGGATACTCAAGTCATCAAAAAGTTATGAGTGTTATTTATGTGGTACAAAGTTTGCGGACATCAATGCGTTAAATCGCCATTATAAGGATTTTTGCGGTCCAAAGGAGGGCTCTGTATGATAACCGCGGTGTTCCGATGTGTGAAATATAGTGAGATTTTCTACTCGGAAAAAAAAGTACAACAAGCATTTCTGTTTGGGTAAGTTTGATATGATTGCAAAGAGGGATTGGAGATTCTTTAAGCATCTGTTCAAACGTCAGGACATTTTCAAGGGGATTAGCGGACGCGATGAGATCAAGATGGTTTCCTAGGCGCCTCTTGCAAATAAACATAACCCAGGCTATCAATATTAGGTCTTGGTAATAGTTGTAATAGCGGTATTGGCTTAGCTTGCTTTCAATAGCTTGGCCATATTTTTCAATGTCTGCATGGCATATCTAAATCGGGTACGTAACGTAACTAGATGACTAGGCATATCCTATCTAAAGCGACTTCAAATCTTAGAAAGAAACGACGCAGTATGATGGAATGCTTTCGAGAGAAATAAACAAAAGGCGAGAATTGTAATAGGCTTCCAGGATTCGAGTGATTCTAATTCTAGTTCTAATCAGCAACAGCAGCAAAACACCAACAAAATGAACATGAATACACGCCCAACTGAATTCAGTAATCTGACGTCATAACGCTTGCAGTCCTTATCTCTGCAC
>JBAVTY010000804.1:0-4529 GCA_049696495.1 Candidatus Nitrosopolaris sp. | reverse complement strand
AAGAACCCATACGTAGCCGAAATGTACAAGCTAGCATTAGAAGGGAAGCTGTACAGCAGATCTATTCCATAGAACAAATCAGAAGAAAAATGACTTGACAGAACAACGTTGGTCTGCATATTGGAATCGGACCAACCACATTTCTTATTTTTATTTTTGTTGATAATTTGATAAAATTAGGAATTCATGCTTCATTCCTTCATTCCTTCATTAGTTCCTTCCTTCCTTCCTTCCACTTGAACGCTCGCCTGCATAAGCATTCGTAACAATACTAGGCGGAGCACAATCATGACTTCATTACAAATCAATTTTTTTGTACTGACGAGATTGATTCCAATACTATAATTTGATATGACTTTTCTGCGGCGTTTGCTTCTGAACTTAACGTCATGTTAAGCTTTTGTTGAAAGCTTTTCCAAGCATCATCAGAAATCTATGGGCACCGCATTCATTTAAAGAACGGTTTGAAATTGATCTCATAACCGAAATAAAGAATCTAGATGGAGAGCAAAACTTAAAAGGGTAATCCCTTATTCTATTCTTCATATGACTTTACCAAAGGGATACGGTACCGGTGGAGGACGAAGGCCAGGCAGTGGGGATGATATTGAGAGGATGATAGGCCACAGAGTCGAATCTAGCTTTTGGCGCAGAATCTATATTTTGGGATTTGCATTAGCTTGGATAGCGACGGCTGGCGGAGTTTATGTTGGTGTAACAATATATCCATGGGCATATCCTTTGCCTAGTGGCATTTTTGCACTTTCCGTGCTGACGGTGCTTGAATCATTAGGGTTCTTGTTCATAATGAAGATCACTGGTGAGAAACCCATTAGGCCATAAGTTGATGCCCAGATCTTTTATATTTTTTAAAACTCTATTAATCACATATTATCTGTGAAGCTACGTAGCTAGACTAGTTTACGTCTGCTATTGTGAGCAGTAGTTTCTCTTACGAATAAACTGGGTTGTTGCCTAATTCGTTTTAATCAAATGTAAATAGGATTTCACACTTTTCGATTTAGCTTAGAAGGTGGGATGCATCTCTTATTGACTTGCAATCGTAAGAAATGCCATGCTACCACCTTATCAAAAATATATTCTAGTTGGTCAAAAGAAGAAAAGTACTAGAGGCAAGAAACCAGTTCATTCATGGGAGAAACCTGTCTGCATTTGCATCCTGATGGTTGTTTTCGGTTCAACATACAGGAATATTCAGAATGTGGTACCTTCACTTAATTTACCATGGAATGAGCCATATCCAGATCATACCTGGATATCACGTACATTTAAGATACCGTTGAAATACCTTGAATGTGTACTACTATCGTCAGCTTATCTGTATTTGAAGGTGTTCAGATTGAATGAAAAGCATTCTTGCATCAGATAGCCTATCAAACAGGGAACAAACGCCAAGAAAGGTAAAAACAGGAAGTAGGCTGCAGAGATATTCAATGTATCAATATATCGTTATAGAGAGTTGATCGAAGGAATATTTGCTGCTAAAGAAACTAAGCATCATCAGCTTTATTGCAGATTCAGATTAAGGAACAATCAGAAAAGATTTGGATTAATTAAATCAATATGCTGTAACCTAGAAGTGCCTAACAGATTGCAACGTGCAAACAATCTGGGACTAAAGCTGACACAATATGCTATATCGAATTAGACAACAGCCCCAGAATAAACTAAAATTTTATATATTACTTGGCGTCGTAGAGTCTTATGGTCTGGCTAAGACGTACAACCCACTATCTGTTCATTGTTGTAGTCGCTGTTAATAGCACGCTGCTGACCATTAATTCAGGGGACTATGAGTTCTACACCGACTGGGCTTGGACATCCTTTGTAGTATTTTCGATTGCACAATCGACTATGCTATGTGTAGGAGCTGTCTATTACTTGCTCTTCACAGGAGTTCCAGGAACGGCCACGTATTACGCAACCATAATGACTATCTATACATGGGTTGCAAAGGGTGCGTGGTTTGCATTGGGATACCCATATGACTTCGTTGCGGTACCAGTATGGATACCTTCGGCCATGCTGTTGGACCTTACTTACTGGGCCACACGGCGGAATAAGCACATGTTAATACTCGTTGGCGGCACCTTGGTTGGCTTGTCACTTCCGTTATTCAACATGATCAACCTACTGCTGGTACGAGATCCATTGCAAATAGCATTCCAGTATCCTAGGCCGACATTGCCTCCTTACATGACACCAATTGAACCTCAGGTCGGAAAGTTCTATAACAGTCCCGTCGCGTTGGGTTCGGGAGCTTCCGCAGTGTTAACTGTGCCGATAGCAGCATTAGGTGCTAAACTAAATACGTGGACTTACAGATGGATGGCAGCGTGGAGTAAATGGGATTAATCCAAAAATCCTAACCTTCTTTTTCTTTTTCTTATGAAGGGCATTTTACGAAAAAATGAAAAATAAGGACTGTACGTTGACTTAGATATGTTGATGGCACTAGCTTGTGGTCTTGATGATGAAATAACTAAATTCAGACATGGTTTGACTGATTGCTACTTCTCGCCTCTAAACTACATATTAGCATAGCCTAATGATGAGGCCTTAATTTTCATGCGGACTTCATCCTAGAGATTTTGATATTGGTAGTGGGATAAGCGCATAGTCATCACTAAAACGTAGTCCTGCTACACCCATAAAGTGATAAAGTGACGCGAAAGATGAGATATAACTATTTTATTAGTGCTTGGGATGTCGTTTAAAGACAATTTCACCTTAAAACGGGTGTTCCAGGCCCGTTTGCCCCTAACCGGACTTGCTAGAGGACATGTTAGTTGGGTTTATACTGCATTACCCCGAAATGCTACGAGAATCGGGAGGTCGAAAAAGCTCTATCAGATTTAGAGAAGGCAATTGAAATCGGCGGAGACATATATATCAAGTATGCCAAAGAAGATCAAGACTTTGATGATATTCGAAGTCTTCTACGGTTCAAAATGTTGATTAAAAATACTGGCGCGGTTTGAATAGAATACGACATTATGTGAGCCTTTTTGACGTGAAGCTTCAAGATTTGAAATCAGATCTATAGGCGGGAAGTTCCACCTGGTTTGCAATATGTCTGATTTGTGTCCAGATCAACTGTAGGGCATGGCTTTGCTAATTGTTTGCGGTAGTACGGGACAGGATATAAGTTACCGACGTTATCGTACTTTGCTGATTCCTGGTTCATAAGTGCCATATCTCTTTTCTGCACCAGAGACGACTGAAGTTCATAAATCATGCTCTTCAAATTAAATATGTGGTATATAGACTTCGTCTTTTCCCTCTCTAACGTATTTATCTGGTATCTGAGATTTCCCACTTCCCGTTGCAGGCTTTGTAATTGATTGTGTTTGACAAGGTCCAACACGTTAATGATATCTTGTTTTTCCATTCCTAGGTCTTTTACTATTTTGTGTAATTTTAACAGGTCATGAAGATCGTATTTTGCTTCTTCGTATATCTGGGCTAGTCTATACATGCCATCGAATATACCCAATATTCTAGAAATATTGCCTGTACTTGATCAGCCGGAAGATCTAACGCAATTGCTACTTCTACATGGGTTTTGAGCTCCGAAAATAGTTTGATAGCCTGGGTAGTCTTCGATTTTGATTTAATATCATCATCCTCCAGTTGGCCTCTCTCTCCACCTGCTTCCAACTTTACTTTCTTTGGTATGGAGCCTATATCTCTAAATGACATGTGCATAAGTTTAGCAATTTCCCGCGTAGACCTATTCTCCTTGTAAAGTCGGATTACATACATCCACCTTATCTTTCGATCAGTCAATTTGGTCACAGATTTACTGCTGTGTGTTAATAATTTCGGGATAGGAGACAAAGGAAAATTAATCTAACACGGATACTGCCAAAGAGCCGGGCTCTAGGGAGTAACAAAGATACCATAATGGTGCGATTTAAGGCAAGAGGCCTAGGTTGATTTCCGCCCATGACAAAGCGCGGCCTTAAGAGTTATGTAACCGATTGCATTACTCCTATCTGTAAGATGTCAGTTATCCTTCTCCCATGAGTAGCATTGTAATTCTCAGCAACACGCTTTTAGAGAGGAGATCTTTATGGTTGTCGATCACGATTGGTAGAATCCAAAGTCTACATAAAAGAAAAGTACGTCTCGCTAATCCCGCCAGTATCCACGGCGGATTTTGAGAGACTGAAAAAGTCCATTCAAGATGAGGGTGGCCTGCTAATGCCCATTATCCTGAACCATGACTATGTAGTATTGGACTGTCACCACAGGTTGAGGGCCTGCAAGGAGCTTGGGCTGAAGGCCAGCTATAACATCAATGACTTCACCGGCAAGCCACTCGAAGAGCTGAGATACGTAGTAAGCGTGCACCTGCACCGAAGACACCTAGACGAATTCCAGCGGGCTGAAATAGCGCTGAAGATGGACAGGCTAGCAAGGAAGATAGCCGAAGAGAGAAAGAAGGCGACCCTATTCGCCCACGACAGCGCGACTGAGGCCATAAACAGTAGACATCACGGCAA
>JBAVTY010000803.1:0-5297 GCA_049696495.1 Candidatus Nitrosopolaris sp. | reverse complement strand
ATAGAATATTGTATTTCTTTATAGTCTCTTCCAACAGACTTGCTGTGTTCTTTTAAAAGAGAAATTTTTGTTTTCGTTCGGAGTACCAAAGAAAAGGTTGTATCTGTCCGCATGCTTATGCAATGATAACCACTCTAATATGATGTGCAGGTATTGTACTAGTGTAGATACCGATAATATGCAGGAGTTAGAAGAGTATATTCGTATACAACATGCCTTAATAAGAAATGACGAGCAAGCAACTAGGACTAATATTCATAGGTTTATCCATGATCTGGTACAATGTTGGGGAAACCATGTAGCATAGGAACGTAAAACGTAAATAAATAGATCCATATTTTCATGTGAGAATTTGAAAGCGTAAAATAGCATCCTGCGAGATCCAGTTGTAACATTCCACATTGAAAATTTTATGTTAAGTCAATCACTCTAATAGCGTAGTCTGCATTAGAGGAACCAGACGTTTCGACGGTTCTTCTCACTCCGTCACTAATTTTTCCCAAGACCTTGCATATTCTTCTGCAGATACTCCCTTCGCTCCTAATGCATCAATGACAACCACAAGGCCTTCGCCCATAGTTTGACTTGCGATACCCATTTGACGTTAAAAACCTACTTACAGGAATAGAAAGAGCGGATTTGCATTCAACTAATTGTTGTATTTACACATATAACAATAAGCCTTACACTTAATTTTGTCTCATACGACAATTAATAATTATGTCTCTGAACGAATAGTAGAGAAAGAGACATTATACTCATTCTCCAAAAATATTAGATAACCGACAGATGTGCGCGGTTGGAATCTTTGATCTCAAGCTCTTCTGGCTGAAAAACAGTCGCCTTAAGAGACGAACTAATCTTTTAAGGCGATTATTTTACGGTTTTGTTCACAGACCGAGTTAAAGCTCTTTTTTTCATATCCAGCTGTGTCTTTGCTTTCCTTGTAATCTTCTTAGCTTCAATCCTTGTCTTAGCAGATCCTTTCTTGACTTTGCTTTTTGCTTGGCGTGCAGTAACATCTGCTGCTTTACTTGTCTTAGCAGCTCCTTTTCTTGCAGACTTGATTGTTTTAGGTGCTGCCTTGGGAATCTGTCTGGCCGTATCTTGTGCTGCTTGTACAATTTGACCTGCTGTCGTAGCTGTTTCTTCAACTGCACGAGCTGTATCGGCTGCTACATGGCTGTCTCTGACTTCCTTAGCTGTATCTCTAATCTCTGTCGCAGTATCTCTTGTTGCGACTGCAGCTTCCTGTACCGCCCCTGCAAGTTCTGATATAGCTCCACTTTCATGGAATTTTCTTACTGTTTCTCTTGCAGTAGAAGATGTTTCGCGAATGGTTTTTGCTACATCCTTGAGCTTTTTAGCGACCTCCTCGGCGCTTATTTTTTCCTCGTGGTCGCTGCGTTTGCGTTCTTCTGATGATGACATCCGGCTGTTTCATATAAACAAAGACATGCTTAAAAAGATCTCCGATTATGACCAACGTCCTACATGCAAAGAAACAAACTGTCAGAGGTTTGATGTTAACGGCAACTCCATGACGGTCAACATGGCTGCAGGTTAGGAAAATGAATAAGACATGTTCAGGGCTCTTAACCATTTTTGGCGTCTTCTTGAGCATAATGACTCTAGTCCTGATAGCGCGGTCGGTGACATACAAATTGAGGAACTCGGCTAAATTAATGGTAGAAGGATCAGGAGCGTCAAAATAAAATGGTGATCAAAATCAATTTGATATTAGGCACAACGGCAATCCTGATGCTCAGCGTTTGCGCATACACCGGATTACTTGAAAGGATACAACCCAAACGGTTGCTAAATCTAATGAATTTGTATGTTTCCAGACCTCAATTGCATGGTTAATCCATGGCCGTATTCTGTTCTTATTGCCTGTTCTATGCATACCAATGCATATAACCGTTGTTAGAATATATTGAGTAGGATACATCAATTTTGAAAATTAGATTTGAAATTTGGAGAATTTAAAGTAGGGCAGACATTCAGATCGCGTATTGTTATCGACAGGATGATTTTCAAAAATATATATCATTTGCAAAGACAGGAAATATCTTGCATGAAAAACCCGAATTGGCTGCTAAGGCTTTTGCCAGGCCGTGCTATAATAGCGCGTGTTGAAGGAGAGATGACACGCCTTGATATATTCTCTGGTAGCATTATGCTGCTGTATGGAATGGATGGAAATCCTAATTGGGATAATAGGCATTGTAGGTTTTTGGGTGAAGTGTACGCAGGTGAGGAACTCGAAGGAGAGTATTCTGTCTCGGATAAAAAGGAAGGGAATTCAGAAAGCTAGGTATTTTATCAATTGATGTTCAAATTAGACGGATAAGCGATAATAATTGTCATTATTGTCATAGTATCACGCGCATAAGCGTACTGACCCCACTTAATAGACTCTTTAGGTGCCACTTGTTGTTGTCATAGATGATTGATCATACGAACCAAATCGCATCCTTGTTTTTTGGTGTTCTTGATGAAATTAAACAATTCTCTTTTCTGAACCACAGATAACTGAAGGCAATGAGGCTTCATAAGTATGGAACATAGTATCGAATTCGAGTAAGAAGCAAAGGCTCAAAGAACTGATACAGTCAATCTGATACAGTCGTCCTTTACCATAATATGTATGACCCATAACACCAATGCTGTAAGCATCTGCTCGTATTGGAGGTAGGCTAATCCATCGAAGAATAACCCAACTACTATTGCTACTGAATGATTAATCATCGATTTTGCGTGTGTAAAGATCTACTTTACTTACGACGCAGATGAATTAGCCGGTCGTGCAAAAACTGTAGCTGCACAACAGCGTGTCTTGCGATATAATAGTACAACGGTAGAATGGTAATAACTTCAACCTGTTCGTATCGTGTAATTCATCAAAGTACAGAGTGGTGGAACCTCGATGAGTATCCGTCATTGGGTTCGACGAAAGCGATATCCAAAGGGTACAATTTCCCATGTCTACGAAAATGAGGGAATCCAACTAGAAATGACGACCTTCCTACCGACCCGTGAGCAACTTGCAATTGAAATTGCTACTGCAGGGAATTCGATTAGAAAGTTTCTAGCTGATTTCTCATAAACGCAGCTAACAATAGTAGTAATACTTGTGGCAGCAAACGTATAACATATGTGGAAATCAAAGATCAAATCTAATATCGTCATCATCGGAATGGTAGTCGGGATAGTCTTAGTCTGTACACTGTTTATGTTGCCGCTACATGAAAGCCGGGCCTAGATAATAAATAATTGGGTATACTCTTTTGGGCCGCAAACATCACCGGTAATATCAGCACTTGCCTCCTTTTTTGGATAACATTCTTTATGCCATAACCGCTCCTTCGACCAGCCCATTTGGGCGTCTTTGTTTCCTTTACACCATCTGTTCCGACAAACGACAACGCTATCAATATCATACCTATCACGACCATGACTCCACCAGCTACCATGCCCACAAGCCCGAATGTCGTCATAGTCTGTGCTCTCATACAGGCCTCGGCTTCTGGTTGATATATTGCCCCGACTACTGCACCGAGTATGTTACCGCATTGCATCCCGTTTCTGCGCTTGAGCTGGAACCCTGTTCCAAATAATATCTGGGAGACGAGAGAGGTGCAAATCGGGTGGGAAGGAACATTTAGTATTGGTGCAATAATTAAAAGAAAGAGAAGAGTGCACTACTGCAAATTAACAGTGGGAATGTCGAAATGAAAGAAATACATAAAGAAGAATTGATCGTGCATCTGTTGAAATATGTTCAAATAGAACTGTTTCACCATCTTTGCGGTGAGGAAGAGTGTTAGCTACATCAAAATATGCTAATGCATGTTGAACATCCGACCACTCTTTCCTAGATTCGCTATCATCAGCAGCAGCCAAACTAGAACATTCAAATGAAAGGGAGTTTATAGGCCCTTGCTATTACGCAGTCCCAAATATTCCATTATCCAATAGGATTCCATTATCCTAAAAAGAACGCCTAGCATGGGTAACAAAATATATGTATAACCTTAGTTGATCGGGAGTGGAAATGAAAGATGTTCAACCGGGTAAAAACCCAACATTGCATTGCATTCGAGGACTTCTGTTGTTATTAATAATTACAGGAGCTATCATCTGCATTTCAATAATACATTACTCACACGCTCAAATAATAAGTACGAATAATCAAACACAACTATTTTCAACTGATTCTAAGCCTTATGGTCTAACATATGGTGAATGGACTGCTAAATGGTGGCAGTGGGCCTACTCAGTACCAAAAAATGTTAATCCTTCTTATGATGATTCCGGGAGGTATTGCTCTGGAATGGACCTGTTTGGTTTCTAACTAGTAGTTACAAACATCAGGTAGACCGCTATTGTAATATACCGGCGGGCAAGTCTATTTTGTTCACTATCTTAAATTCCGAATGTTCGTTTGCTGAATTCCCATATCTTAAGTCTGAACAGGACCTTCGTAAATGTGCTAAAGAAATGCAAGATTCAGTCATTCGAGAACAAGCAACTGTAGATGGCATCAGTATTAAAGGTCTAGACAAGTATCGCGTTCAATCCCATCTATTTACCTTTACTTTAGGTATGAACAATATCTTGGGTTTGCCAGCTCAGACTACTCAGGCAATTTCTGATGGTAATTGGGTTTTCCTAAAACCACTTCCTGTGGGAAATCACATCATATACTTTAAAGGCGGGTTGAAGAGTATCAACGTTACTGGAGGCTCAAACGGCAATCACGCCTTTGCAGGACCTTATGGCTGGGATTCTCCAGCTACATATCACTTGACAATAACAAAATCCTAACACAGAAATTACTAGAGTTAACACTAGTCCTTTTGTCGATACGGGCTTTCATTTTAGAAACTTTCGAAATTATCTTTATAATATTCCCTGTTGGATCTACAAGATGCAGTGCAAGCACTTGTAGAAAAATAAACGAAATCCCCATGCATATGATTCCTAATGATTTTGTCGAGCGCCTTACGAAATTGGCAGCAGAAATTGAGAAAAAAAGAAGATGAAAGCGTTTGCACCCCTGTTGACCACATGGGATTTCACAAGATTTTGCAAGCCACTAAATACAATTAAGTAAATGCAATAGTGTTTCTCTTTAGCAAATAAAGCGACATTCTGACTATAATGTTTCTAAAGAATAGACCTGTTGCGTAATTAGAAGCTTAGAGCTATATTTCCATCAAGTAAAATGTTTGTCTTAGATACTCTTTGATGTCATATCGTAGATTATCCAAAAAACCCCTGTTATTCAGATC
>JBAVTY010000802.1:0-1882 GCA_049696495.1 Candidatus Nitrosopolaris sp. | reverse complement strand
AGCACCTATTAAAACTAGTCTAATAGAGGACCAAGATGAAATAATCACAGAAATAAAACGACTAAACAATAGCGCTAACAAGTTATCAATTTGCTCAGTATTTGGTGGAATGGAAATGAGTTACGACTACTTCTTTGACTCTTATAAGAGGATAGTCAATATCTATCAAAAAGGAAAAGGTGATGGAGTAAGATGGATTCTCAATATAGACAAAGATAGCATAAAGTTGGTCAAAATATTCCTTGAATCTGGAATACAGGTTCGGCATATCAAAGAAATGCTACCAATGAACTTCGGTGTATCGGATAAAGAGGTAGCTCTTACAATAGAAAAGTTGGAAGGAGGCAAGATGAGCCAGAGTTTCTTATTTAGTAATGATCCATCGTATGTAAATCACTTTAATTCCTTTTTTGAACAGTTGTGGAAAGGTGGTGTTGATGCTCTAGATAAGATAAAAGCCATCGAACAAGGAGTAGAGCCTGAATTTCTTGAAGTTATTACAGATCATCAAATAGCGAGTCGAATTCTTGCAGACCTAGCAAAATCAGTAAAGAAAGAAGCACTCTTTCTCCTCCCTAATGATAGAGCAATGTTAAGAGTGGATAGATTAGGAATTATTGATTACCTAATAGATGCATCACTAGATGGCGCAAAAGTAAAGATTATCTGCCCATTATCTTCAGAGAACGCTGACGTTGTCAAAAGAATACACAGTAATGCAGCTGAGGGTATCAAGATCCTGAATGGTAGTAATTCCCTTTACGGTATTTTTATAGTCGACGGTGAAAAGTTTTTCAGAGCAGAACTTAGAGAACCTAACGCCATAGAATTTTCACACGCAATTGGATTTACCATTTATTCGAACAGCAGACGCAGTGCAGAATCTTTTAGATCGGTATTTGAATTGCTTTGGAATGAACGAACACTAAATGAAGAATTGAAAAGGGCACACAAAATGCAGAAAGAATTCATAAACGTAGCAGCTCATGAATTGCGTACGCCAATACAGCCTATTTTAGGCCTAACAGAGACCCTTTACTCTCATACAAATGATCCAGAGCAAGCAAAATCATTGGAGGTTATTAGAAGGAATGCAAAAAGATTAATGCGGCTTTCAGCTGATATTTTAGACGTTACAAGAATTGAAGGCAAATCGCTAGAACTGAAGGAAGAGGAATTCAACCTGAACGATGTGATATTAGATGCTATGAATGATATAACATTGCGAAGAGAGTTCCTTGATAAAAAGAATATAAGATTATCCTACAATCCACGGGATATCTCAATACAAGCAGACAAAGAACGAATAACTCAAGTTGTTTCTAATTTATTAGATAATGCGGTTAAATTCATTAACAAAGCGAAAAAGGGTGGGACTGTAACTATAGAGATAGAAAAGAAGAGAATAACAAGAGATAGAATCGAAAGACAAAATAAAGAACACGATAGTATCGTTGTTGTTAATATAAAGGATGATGGCCCGGGAATAGATCCTGAGGTTATGCCTAAGTTATTTTCTAAGTTTGTTTCAACATCTTTCACAGGAACAGGACTAGGATTGTTCATTTCTAAAAGCATTGTAGAAGCTCATGGTGGTGATATGTGGGCTGGGAATAATACTGATGGAAAAGGAGCTACATTCACGTTTAGTCTTCCAATAAGGGAACAGAAATCCTAGTAGTACAGGTATGGAGTAAACAATACCTCGAGAAATTAACAAAAGAAGAAGTTAGTATAGATTGGGCACACAGAGTATTAATTGTTGTACTTCCAGACATGGTTGACAAAATCATGTACCAACATGCCTGACACTTTTTGTCTTGTTTTAGTGTATCAATAGCGGTTGTTTTAAACATTTCATGAACTTCTCTGCTGGTGTCAT
>JBAVTY010000801.1:0-3163 GCA_049696495.1 Candidatus Nitrosopolaris sp. | reverse complement strand
AGATGAAGTTGTAAAGGAAATCAGTCGTCTAATAGCTAATTCAAACGAGTTATGTACATGTCTAACATCTGGAGGAATGCAGTATAGCTATAACCATTTTTCTGAGATAAGGAAAAAAATATTGGAGAAGCAAAAGAAAGGAGAGCACAAGGGGATAAGATACGTCAGTAATGTTACCCGAGATAATGCAAAAGTTGCCAAACTATTCCTGGAATCCGGTGTACTGATGAGACATGTGAAAAATCTACCACCAATGAGTTTTGGAGTTTCTGATAAAGAAATAGCTCCTACAATAGAAAAGATGGAGGGGGGAAAAATGGTTCAGAATCTACTAGTCAGTAACGAGCCTGCATATGTAAATCATTTCCATTTTATATTTGAAGATTTATGGGCCAGAGGAATAGACGCAGAAGAAAGAATAGGAGATATTGATGGAGGTATCGAGTCTGCAGATGTGGAAGTTATTCCAATGTCGTCTACTACAAGGGTTCTATACTTAAATCTTGTAGAAAAGGCTGAAAAAGAAATAATTATAATGTTTCCCACTACTAATGCATTTATTCGACAAAAGAATATAGGAGTAATACAGTTTTCAGAGGAAGCAGCAAGAGAACGCAATGTAAAAGTTAGAATATTGATGCCTTCTCATAAATCAACTGAAGATGTAGTCCGACAATTGAAAGAAAATTATCATGAACATGTCGATATTAGATATATTGAAAAAATGTCAGATACTAAAGCAACGATCCTAGTAGTTGACAGAAAAGTATCACTAGTCATGGAAATACGAGATGATTCAAAACAAACATTCGATGAAGCAATAGGATTATCGACTTACTCTAGTAGCAAGCCCGGCGTATTATCATACGTATCAATCTTTGAGAATCTATGGAAAGAGACAGAACTGTATGAACAGCTAAAGTATCAAGATAAAATGCAGAAAGAGTTCATAAACATAGCAGCTCATGAATTAAAGACACCTATACAACCGATACTTGGTATAACACAAATTCTCCGATCTCAAATAAAGGATGCCAAACAACAGGAATTACTAGAAATCACTATTAGGAATGCAAAGAGATTACAACGGCTTTCAAATGATATCCTATAGATTACAAAAATCGAAGGCAAATCTCTAGAACTAAACAAAGAAGACTTCAATTTAAATGATGAAGTAATAAACGCGATCAATGATTTAACATTGAGCAGAGACTTCCTTAGGAAGGAAAACGTAAGTTTATCATACAATCCCGATAGAGATTTTTTAGTAAAAGCAGACAAAGGAAGAATATCGCAGGTTATTTCAAATCTCTTAAATAATGCTATCGAATTTACTACAGAAGGAACTATACTAGTTAGTATTGAAAAAGACAAAATTAGTAATACCAATAACAATAACACACACATAATTATCGTGAGTGTAAAGGACTCTGGTCAGGGAATAGACCAAAACATATTACCAAGATTATTCACAAAATTTGCATCAAAATCTCATAAGGGAACAGGATTGGGTTTGTTCATATCGAAGGGTATCATCGAGGCTCATGGTGGTAAAATCTGGGGCGAAAATAACTCTGATGGCAGAGGAGCCAAATTCTGTTTCAGTTTGCCGACTGGATAATAGTGTTTTAAATCATGCAACGACATCAAAATGAATTAATACAGGTTTTTAACCAATTCAATGCCCCAGTTTATGTGCTTTTTCATAACAGGGCTGTGACAGAATCTTGTTTGGCGGCAATTAGATTATGATCTAAAGCTGAAAAGTTTAACTGCCTGAATTATTAAATATGCATCATAAGACTATATATTGAAGAAAAAGAAGACCGTAAGTAGTCATCGAGATACTAATAATACGGATAGAATATTAAAGCTTTATGAAATATATGATAATCATAGAGAAGCTGTCCTATGGTTTCTGGAAGAGCTAGACGCAAAAAATTATGAAGAATATTTGGAAAAATACTCTGGCGCTTCTAGTGAACGGTCTCACTTTATAGCAGTATGTGGTTTTTTTGAATTATCTGGTGTTCTCGTAAGTTATGGTTTGATAGATCAAAATCTTTACTTTGATATATTCAATCCTACTCCTTTCTGGGATAAAGCCAAACCAATAGTAGAAGGGATGAAAACCAAGAGACCTCATATTTATGAAAATTTTGAATTATTAAGCAATAAGAGATTAACTTGGACAAAAAAGAGGAATGATGGAAGAAGTAAATTATTAGTTGAGCATAAATAAGCATATTTGACTATCTTACACACAGATGGATGATTGTTGACCACGGCAAAGTTACTGCAAGCTCTTGAAGAACAATCACGCGAGCTAAGCACAAGGACTGTTATATTCCATCATTTTATTGGAGAACGCCTTGGACTTAATCCTACTGACCATAAATGTCTAGATATTATTATTAGGGCTGCTACACCTATGACCGCCACGCCTTTCTACAGGGTTGCAAACCGAAATAAGGTGTTGTAGGTAGCATATCGCGACTTTGTTCGTTCCACTTTAGCTAGGGATTGTAAAACTTCCTGTAGCTAGGAATTGTTAGATAACAATAGGCTGACAGATATGTCTAGTATTTTTACCCATTTTTCATCACTCTATAAAAAAGAAGTTATTGTCGTCTAAGGGCTCAGCTCTCTCTTTTTTCTCTCTCTGATACTCTTCACACTCATCATACAAACCATTTATTATCATCTGGCGACCTAGGTCATTTACAGAGACATTCTTCTTAATTGCGAGATGTATCAAGTCTTTCATCATTGCAGCCTCAATCCACACTTCCTCCATATCCGTTTGTGATATCACAGATCGTAATTCCGTGACTTTCCTATTGAGTTTACTGATTTCTGTATCTGCTTTCCATGCATCTTCTTGGGCTTGGCGATACCACTGATTTACTCTGACTAACTCCTCATCCTTTGTTTCAACCTTCTGATTTAATTGATTATTCATTAGGTATTTATGAAAAGAATATGAAGGTTAGTATAATCACTAATGCCAACTACTAATGCCTTCTTTCGTGCACCTGTGCTTATGCTCACCCACCATTCGCCTGCATCGGTAAACTGACAGATTACATTACAATAGCAAATTTAAGAACATTTCTCAGTGGTTTTTCATACGACGATAATATTACAAAAAGAGTAAACAGAC
>JBAVTY010000800.1:0-3964 GCA_049696495.1 Candidatus Nitrosopolaris sp. | reverse complement strand
GTTTGATTTGGAAGAGGAAGCCGCAAGTCTTAAAAGAAAAATTGATGTCAACTTGGAAGAGATCTGGACCAATTTGTTAGATACCAGACCTGAGAAAATGCGCGGTATGGATAAGATGTCAAAGTCTGACGAGGATTCCGTGAGATCATATATCCTGAAATTGCTCAAGATGGTTGAACACCTATTGTTTAAGAAACCGATATAGTAGACTAACTTCAGAAAAACCAAGTTATGCTGTTTTTAAATACAGGCAGATTAGAGATGCAAAAGACATGATGTCATATGTTCAACAGTATTACAAGACGATGGATACATTTCGCTCACTGGCAGTGGATGCGAAATGAAGTGTTACGGGATTAAATTGTAATGTGCGTTACAATTCACATATGTCGAATTAAATGTATATCTTACAATGGATTATGTGCATAGGAGGGTTCTGAGCATTCATTTTCGATTGGTAGAGAAATGTTTACGGGACATAACAAGTACTTTAGAGGTTAACACTACTGATCGTCACTACATATTATATTCGATCAATAATAATGCGGATTCTGAAACAAGAAAGAGCATATTTAGGATCAGTGTCCTTATGCTTGAGTAAATTCAGAAGATGAAAGAGGAATTTACACTGGAATCAGATGAAGAGCTCACCGTTAAAAGAGATGTATTGAGCAATTTAAGTGAGATCTGGGCTCCTATAAAAGACCTGGTGGCCGGAAGGATGCATGGTTATGACAAATTATCAAACCGTGACAAGGAACTGCTAAATCCACATATTATGAAATTATATGCGATGCTTGAAGAGATATACAAAGAGATGAAATAGAATCTCGACCTTGTGAATCTTTAGCATTCAATAGTAACAATTGTTGATGAACGAAAAAATCAGGGTAGTATTTTATGGAAAAAAACATGCATTTAGATTTTTAATTTTATTAGGCATAGTCAGCCTTTTCGCAGATATGACGTACGAGGGTTCTACAAAGCCTGTCCAAACATACCAACAAATATCAACTAATTTTCGGATAGCCTCTTAGTATGTAAACAACGCTTTTTCTTCAAACTACATCTTTTCAGTACTAGTAGATGATAAATCCGAATGTTTATTTCTGATATGAATATTCAGATCCTTTTCATTGTAGCAAATCTGATTACAAAGCTCGCAGATGCTTCTGCTATACGCTCCTTTATTTCTGTTCGTTAATCGACTAAGGTAATATCTTCGTCTTGTTAGATTGAGACGGCCCACGAGTTAAATCTAACTCTCTTATTATTTTTCGAGCTTAGTTCAACGCTGTTATTATCTCGCTGTGTACTCTTTTGATGTTCTTGCTTTGAAAAGTACAAAAACCACTATAGCTCCCATCATGCCACCGAGTACTGATAATACTACCATCGGGAAATTACCAGCGTATGAGCTTCCCCCCTCACTTTGATTTGAGATTATTGCAACAGAACTACCATTAGATGTTGTTGTCATCTTGGAGTATCCAAGTACATCTATTCTGGCGGCAGGTGGTGGTATAGTGAAGGTCAAAGAATATGTGTTAGGAGATGCACCAAAATTAGAATTATATACTGTTGGATTCATTGCTCCCTCGCGAATACTTCCTTCACGTAATGAATATATCGTATCCACTCTGGCACCATTTGCCTCTCCTTTGTATCCGAATCCTTGAGTCTCAACTAATGATGCTGTAGGGTCAAAAAGGACATACCATCTATCCATTGATTCAGAGAGTTTGCTATAATCAATAACTGGCGTTTGAAATAATAATATTGTCTGCTGTGTAGCTCCGGCCCGCTTTAACGCATCCATAAAGCCAGGCATCGCCGCATAAAGAACTCCAGACATATAGTTTATTTCAATATTCTTTGTAGCTCCAGTTTTGTTATCAGTATAAAATAGTCTTATAGGTTGGTTAATCGTAAAAGCTCTCCAGTTGAAATCAACAAATTTATGATTTGGATCCTGATTATTTGAAAGCATGTAGTCTTGCAAACCTAAAGTAAGCATCGCTCTTTGAGCTACTATGGATTCGGTATTTGAATAATGCTTTATATCCGCAATGAACTTTAGAGTGGCTGATGTTGCCTGTACATTACTATGCGCATTTGTCAAAGCTTGATTTATTCCATCAAGAAAAGTTTGCATGCCTGCAGCATTTTGCTTGTTTTGTTCGGTAGGTAACGATGTTGCTGTTATTGTTATTCTACTTGGGCTATTTTGCAAAAGGGTTGCAATCTGACTATTTTGTGGATAATCTATCAAGACAGTATGGATTTCCTCATAAGTAGCATTGGTAGAGTCCTGATTTGGATTTAGGACAGCAGTTAAAGTTACGGCGGAAGTCAATTGAGGTATAAACAAACATAAAGACAGGACTACACAAGGCGACAAAATTAATATGATATTTATGTATCGATACAATTAATGCTTATACCTCTGTGTTTTTTGATAATTCCTTCTAGATTATACATGTAACCATTCTTACAGAAGTATTTGTTAACTTGAGGCCCACAACTTTAAAGGTCATAGCACTATGAAAAACCTAATAATCTTCCCATCAAAGTACTCACACGACAAATCTACTGAGCCAGCCACGCAGGAATGAAGTCAACTCTTGTTCCTATTGCTCCTACGTTACATTCCATTGAGCCAGACATTTATAACAAATATTTCTGTAGAAACATGTAGATTAATAATATATGTTGGGCATGATGTGTATAATGTAACCATCATTACATACATACATCAGTCCATTATGGGATCACGGATGTAATCCGTGTTACATACATCTAGAGATATCATCGAATTGTTTATAAATTGCTGCGCCATCAGTGCATTTGAGAGCAAGAGGGATCATACATTATCCAAAAAACGTCAAAGTAAAAATGAATTAATAGTGACGTATAAAGGTGCAAAGTATGGAGCATTTGCTGGTTTTATTGCAGGTTGGGCCATTTCATCGGCCATTGCGGTATCAGAACTGGCATTAGGGTTGCAAATAGACACTTTTTATTTGATTATAGGTATCAGTGTAGAATTAAATAATGTCATAACCGGTGCATTGATAGGCTTTAGTTTTCATCTAATCACTGGAACAGCATTAGGAGCATTGCTTGGGGCAGTTGGGATAAGATGGAAAAAGATCCGTATGCTCAATCCATACAAGAGTTCATTGGTCGGTATAGGTGCTGGTCTTGTCATATGGTTAGTCTTGTTCCTACCGATAACCCTATTTTTAGTACAACCTTCCATCCAGCATATTATTGTCCCTGAACAGATAAGCAAGTCAGTGATAAACATATCTCTTATGGCAATTGTATTCCATATGATCTGGGGAGCAATATTTGGCTTTATAATGAGCTCTTTGCTAAGAATTAGAATCTTCAGAATAAAACAGCATTATGTAGATATAATAAATATCGATCCGAAGATCAGGTTAGTGACGCTTTGTGATGAAAGTGGTCAGATAATGTACTCGCGTCATCGTGACGGCGTAAAAAATCTGCTAAGCAAGGAAGAAAGCAAAAAATCACTGGAGCTTGCAATGACCTCCTGGAAAATTCGCGGCGAACTTGCCGAAAAGATAGGAAAAGGTAGGTACGTTTTAGCACAATATGAAAAAATTAAACGCGTAACTATGCCGTTTGGAGATGACCTTCTTCTTTATGTAACCACAGAAGTAGACGCCGATCATTCAAATATCTACGACAGAATCCGTAGGTTAGAGTCGGGTCTAAAATATTCCGATTAGTTTTCCACAGGTTTTCTTTCCATTTCTATAAATCTTCTGGATAAAGTTTAGCTGCTGTTGTGATTAGGAGGATAAAGACTACCCGCCTAGATGAAAAAATGGCTGTAAAAAATGGCAAAATTCAAGTGTAGATGCATTCATATAAAATGAGATTTAATGTTACAATGTTCCTACTAGCTGCTACCATGTCCCATACTAGTTAA
>JBAVTY010000799.1:0-6933 GCA_049696495.1 Candidatus Nitrosopolaris sp. | reverse complement strand
ATATTTAGCGATATGTGAGGATACCGAAGGAAATTCGTTTGGTATTATCCAATACGACCGAAATGCTAAGTAGATACAATGATGAGCTGCTTTATCTGAATTAAGGACCTATCTAAATGGCGGAATAAATTTAGCTCTAATTAAACTAGAGTCATGAAATAGTCTTCAGTAAGCTGCTCTTTCCTTACATCCATTTCAAATGAAGACGATGATTCTTTCCTTAGCTTCGCAAGTTCTTGTTCCATTCCTGCTCTTGCCTTTGCCTTTAGTGGATTCCTTTTGATCTTATTTCTAATCGTTCCCAAATCTTATCTTGTTTTTCTCTTTAGTCTAATTAATGACTATGGAAGATGCCAAAATTTACGAAGGCCATAACAGACACGAAGCATTATTGCGTGTTGCGGAATCTCTGTAAGTCCAGAACAGGTGTATTTGACAGTGTACAGTTTACTAATGTCAATGTCACGGTAACTACACATTGAATTTGCGGAGTAATGATTGTTTAATTTGTACAACTAATGACTTGATCGCCAGCTAATTTTTAACGGGATGCACTGGTACTGAATATAACTTTTTCAAAATTATTATCCCGACGTAATAAGGAATGTTATACAATGCCGGTAGGACTGCAGTTTGGATACCAAAAAACTGTTCTGCGAAAACTGCTACTAGGATATTGTTGACATACGCCATTGCAATAAGCCCCTCAATTGCTGCTGTACGCTTCCAATCCATCTTGGCGTTTGATTTAGAGTCATTAGCAATACCTGTGTCTTCAGACCTTGTATGACGTGTAACACCAGTGGTAATTAAAGTTAGTACATAACCAGCCGTTCCATATATACCGAATAAGAGAAATGCGATTAAGACCATTTCTATAACAAATAAAGGAGAATCGAAGAAGTAGATTGAAATTTTTGAAAACACTGCCATGTTTATTAGCGCTATAAGAACGATCGAAAGGTAAAGGGATTTTTCAGAAACAATTTCGGCTGTCTTGCTTGCAAATTTCTTTGTAAACCATCCTGCAAGAAAAGGGGTCAATAAGGCCGCCGCAAGTAATACTATCATGCGTATAATAGGGATGGAAAAATGTGAGCCGTATAGTAAATGTACTATAGGAGGGAGAACAAACGGCACGGCTAGAGAGGTAACTATAATTAATCCCACAATTAGCGTCAACTTACTGCCTACAAAATTTGCCACGAATGGCGCTCCTAGTCCTGTAGAAATTCCTGATAGCAATAGAATTGGCAACGCCAACGGTGGATAAATTACTGATGTAGACGCGTATAATGCGAGCGGCAGAACCACCAATTTAATTAATGACAATAGCACAATGTCCTTTGTTCGAGCAAAAGCTGAGACTAACTCTGAAGCTTCTAACTGTATTAGGTTAAGGAACAATAAACCAGCCAACCAAATTAATAAATAAGGCGCAAACATCTTACTGAACTTCGGCAACAAAACACCGATCGCCATCGAAATCGTTACTACCAAGAACAGCATGGATGAAGAATTCATGGATAATCAGGATTTGTTAACTGGCTATTATCAATCCTTGCCATGATTTTTTATATTGGTTGATTAGGATTAACTTCTACATTTCCGGAATAGAAAACGATTACTTAAGGACTAGGAGATTGAAATGATTGTAGAAAAAAAGTGGAGGAAGAGGATATTCTTGTCTCCAGATACTCATGGATTTATATATTCTATTATCTTCAAGGAGGCTTTGTAGAAACCATCGATTATTATAGTAAGGTTGGTTATTCGCAAACAAAGCCCAGATAATCATATCCCTTGTGGAAATTTATAACTTGAAGGTATAGTCGATGGCGGAGTACCGTAAACTATCGCAATTTCATCATGTGCATGTAACTTGATATCTCTATAATTCGTTCCGTTTGGTACCTTAGTTCCGTTAACGTATACGGTCAGGTGGGTATTCGCATTCGTTACGTAATTAAATATTTGATCATTGTTCAATTTTTTGTTCCAAATATCGAAGAATTGACCTAATGTATAGTCTCTGTTTACTGGTGATTCAATGTGTATTATGCCTGATTCATCATGCGTATGCAACCAAAAAAAGCAGCTACTAGGAATTCCTATTTGGGAGGGCACTAGAAAATATACACCGTTAATGATGATATCGAGGTGCGCATGTATATGAAAGAGCAGTTGCTCAACCACATTGCACTGTACGCCATCTATTGTTAATGCAGCAGCCGGCGCTCTGGCATAATGTATCGCAATACCGCCAATAATCGCGATTAAAACGCATGCAGCGATTACTGCAATCAATTTGTTACGGATTTTGAAAGGCTTGACGGTTTTCATCATCTCATTCTTATTAATCGTATTGTGTGCGTCTTGTGCATGTTGTTCTAACTGTTTTCTCGAATAGAACGATTTTCCGCAGACATCACACGTTACTCTTTCTTTGTCCACCATCTATCATCTATAATACTATTACGATATACAAAGATCTTTTAATTAAATTAGTCAGTGGTAATTAACCTGTCCCTCAAAGAAAGAGATCTGGAGAAGAATTTTCGCCTTTCGCATTCGTGAATTCTTATTCAATGTACGTGTATTAGTGTTATAGCAGTTACTACAGGGAAGGCTCATCCAATCCGTTGTTATATAGCAATGGCCGAAAACACCATAGAATATACAAGAAGTGGAAGGTAGGTTCGGAATTACCAGCGTATTAGTCGATGAACTCGGGGCACCGCGATGGAATTAAAGGAAGCTTCTACATAAGTGAAGCGGAATACCTGGATCCAGTCGTTTTTCACGGAGGGAAAGGCTGCATCACAAATGACTTATACCAATGTCAGAGAGCTAGTGGAACACCAGCAGTATGTGTATGATACTCAAGAAAAAATTCATATCCACAATCTGTCCTAATGATGGTACTATTATTCAGTCTATTTTTTTATGGATTTAAGACGATCTAAAACTTAGGTGCCACGAAGTGCCATGACGCAGTACGTACTTAACCTTTAATCATTTTAAAGACTCCCTTGAAGGGATTATTTATATAAATGTACGCGCTAGATAAGGTGTTGATTTGACCATCGATGGAAAATGAGCGAGGCAAACAAACGAAGTACAATGAAGCCATAGAATGCTATGATAAGATTTTAGAGGGAGATCCTAAATGTGCTAATGCATGGTATAACAAAGGTAATATTCTCAGTGATTTAGGAATGTACAATGAAGCCATAGAATGCTATACTCGTGCTATAATGATAGATCCTAATCGTGCTAATGCATGGTATAAAAAAGGTAATGCCTTTGGCAATTTAGGAATGTACAATGAAGCCATAGAATGCTATAATAGATTTATAGAAACAGATCCAAATTATGCTAATGCATGGTATAACAAAGGTAACGCTCTCCATAAATTAGGAATGTACAATGAAGCCATAGAATGCTATAATAGATTTATAGAAACAGATCCAAATTATGCTAATGCATGGTATAACAAAGGTAATGCACTTTGTGAATATCAATATGGGAAAACAAAAAAACGCAGATAAGTGTTTTGTCAAGGCAAGAGAGCTCGGCTTCAAATTCTAAGGCGCCCTATGGCTCTTTTATATAGATAGCACATCCGCTTTGAAGACTAGTGCTCTGCGTTTTAGAAACCTTATTCTGAGATTTAACAATGATGCTCATCTATTACTTATTCTTAATCTTGAAGGGGCTAATGCGAGAGCTAACTGTACATTCAATTTACAATGCCTTACCATAATGGCGCTAACCTATGAGCATATATTAGAAAATTAAGCAATGGATTGTTACTCTATAATTATCAATAGTATAGACTCTCTGAATCAACATATGTCCTCATCTCTTACCTGAACGATGAACAATTGCCATCATTGGGCACTAGAGATTTACCGCACATATAGCATTAACATTGGCCGCATGTAATGCAACAGCTACCAAAGTAACTTAATCCTTTGAGTTTTCTACAAATAAAAATATGTTCGTGGATCAGTTTATCTTGACACCCGGTTTCAACACCCCCGAAACATTCATGATTCATCTTATATCTGACTCATAACGCGGAGATCGTCTCTCCATTGCGAATAAAAATTTCAGCATTCATTTTGTTTCCTCTGTCAAATCAATTTTCGTTTTGTATCTTCCTCAAAAAAATTGGGGACCGACTTGTATGGATCATCGGCTGACACCGTATTTTTGGTTTTTTTCCCTACAAACCAGCACTTTCGATTAGGTTTATCAATTGACTATATTGCTGTGTGAATTCCCTCCCCTTGTCGGTTATGGAGATAAGTCCACCACTCCGAAAGATCATGCCCTTTTTTTCTAATTCATCGACATAATTCAGCATCTTGTCGTAAGAGAGCCGTGAATAGTGTTGTACATGAGTTGGTTTTGCAGATTCACTGTTAATCATATTGTCTTCAACGGCGCAGATTATATCATAAAAAAGTTGAAGTTTATGTCTTTTCTCCTGTCTCAATCTCTATTTCTTTTCTCCTTCCTGTAAACATTGCATTATACATTGCATATACAAATAAGGCAAGTCCTGCCAGTCGTGCGGACACAGATCCAATAAATGCGATTGAGCTATCATCAAAATATGTAATCAGAAGTGAATATTGTGCAAGCCATAGACATGCGAACGCGGCAGGGATATACAGTAATTTAAGGTTGGCCGCCTTTACTAAGCTTGCTGTAGTAGCCTTAAAAATATAGCCAAGAATTATCATATCGAATATTCTCATGACAAAGCTCAGATCTGCAAGTTCAACGTAATTGAGGAATGGTCGTACAAGCAGTGCGGACATTGTTACCGTTAATGGAATCGAAATAGCAACCATGGGTAAACTGCTAATGAAAAGGTCTTTGGCTTTAGTAGATACATCATGGTGAACAAGAAGATTTGAATGATCTAGATAAGTAGTTGAACCTTTAGTGTGAATACCACGATT
Organism: Candidatus Nitrosopolaris sp.; assembly: GCA_049696495.1. GTDB lineage: Archaea > Thermoproteota > Nitrososphaeria > Nitrososphaerales > Nitrososphaeraceae > Nitrosopolaris. Next base: position 1,957 of record JBAVTY010000799.1, on the reverse strand, counting down.
TTTCAACATATACGATAATGCTATTAAAGCAAATGCTTCCGACTGTACCGCTAACTGAATCCAAAAGAATAGGTGATATAATACGCTATTAGCTTGATATATTAAACTTAATTGCTCAAATACAAACGAAACCCCTAAAACTGCAAAACCTATCGGCAATCCTAGTAAATATCCAAATCCTGAAAACCTATATGATCTAAAAAAATAAATAGAAATTACGGAACAAAAAGTAACGGAAGCAATTGTTATCAGAAGACTAGATGAAAAAGCAACATAAGGAACCAGTAATGTAAACGGGCTAAGTAGAGTTGGATCGTGCACAGTCATCTAGATTTATTGCAGCTAAGGATTATCGTTATATGGTGATAAGCCTTACGCTCTTTAAGAGAGTCCCCAAGTTTTAGTTATGTCGTAACCTGCTCTAACAAATCGGTAGCGAATCGTATATTCAAAACCTAATGATCTGTTTCTAATCCCTTGACTACTGCTTTCCACTTTCAACTATAAAGTACTGGATGCAAATACTCAGTACAATTATGAGTAGTTGCACTTCCTAAACCCAATTTTGATATTAGTTTGTCATTCATTTTCTGATGTTGAAGGAAAGTCAATAATCTTACTTATCTTGCTCTCGTCCTGTACCACTATACAATCAGCACAAACCTCTTCTTGGACTTAGCCGCTATCAGTTTGAAAAGTATTGAAGGCATTTAACTTTAAGATATAAGAAGCTACTGAAGTATAATCCTTCATAGTTAATCCAAAAGCCTCTGAAGCTCTATAAAGAGCATCAGCTGTAGCAGTTGTTGGAAGTGTTAGACCTAAGTTGTACGCAGTGCGAAGAGCAAGGTCTAGATCCTTTACCATGTTCATTAGATAAAATGAAGCAGTATAATCATCATTGACAATTTTTGGCCCCTTTCTCTCGCTTATCCCAGTCTTAAAGTATGTAGAATTAAGAATTTTGACAAAGGTACCGGTATCTATCCCTGTTCCTCTCGCAAATACCAATCCTTCCGCTAAAGCCAATGCTATTAATGCAATATTGATATTAATTGCCAGTTTAAGTGCACTTGCGATCCTATGATCAGATCCTATATAGAAAATTTGTGTACTTAAATCCTTCAGAATAGGCTCAGCAAGTTCATAAGCTGTCTTAGGGCCAGCTCCAATCAAAGTTATTTCGCCTCTTGCTACAGCAGTTGTCCCGCCTAACATTGGAACAGACAACATTTTGATCTGCTTTTTGGAATAGAGATCAGCTATTTTACTTGATTCGTCTGGCGAAATCGTACTACTTTGTATGACGACGAGATCTGCATTCGTGGTTTCAATCAATCCTCCAGTCGTAAAGGAAACGTTTGTGACAGCTTGGTAGTCTTTCACACAAATTATGGCCATATCAGAACTATCACCTATCTCTTTAGGCTGATCGGCTATTTTCAGATTAGTGGTACCAATTGTACGCAGTTTCTCTACTTTTGATCTATCTCTGTTAAAAACGGTAACTTTATGGCCTTTAAGAGCTAGCCTAAGAGCTATTTGTGATCCCATCATTCCCAGACCAATTACGCCCACCTTCAATTATAGGTAAAGATGTGTTGATTCAGAATAAATATCTACTATCAACTACGCTGAACTGGACCACTGGGACAATTGTATCGCCTCGTTGTTCTGCTCGTTGTATCGCAAAAAAACTATCTATGTATACTTTCAGCAGTGATAGACCTCAATTCCATATTATATATTCCTGCTGTTTGATTACGACATATTTTTTTGCTGTAGTCAATGGTCCATTCCTATATTACCTAGAAAGGTGAACTCTATGTCTTAGGCTTTGTAGAAATCATGCTTTTGATAGATTCAGTCAAAGCTTTCTAGAAGCACTTAACACAATGGATATTGAAGGAATCTAAGTACGTTAGACTGGCGTATATAATATATCGTGTTTTAAGAA
>JBAVTY010000798.1:0-3247 GCA_049696495.1 Candidatus Nitrosopolaris sp. | reverse complement strand
TCTTGATACGTTTCACTAGTAGAGCTAAAATGAATCCAGAGATTAGATGTGCAAGAGAAGCAACGAAAAGACTGCGTGGGGGAATCACTTAAGCCAAACGTAGGCCTAAAACATTACACAATATTAGCATAAAAAGGCTCGCAAATTCTATGTGTGTATAGGTAATAGTCGTATCTTAATTAATACTTGAATCAACATTGTTACCATAATCTTTCTAATGAATTTATGATAGTTCGAATATATCGACAGATTCTACTATATTCTTAGCACTTGATGTGAAGCACCGCAGATATAGCATAATGCAGTGGAATGATAGCCTCAGGAAATGAACTACAAAACGACGAGGATGACAAAGGAGCACAAATCAGCGACTATGTTAGTCGCAATAGCAGCACTTGCTGGTGTATTAGTGTTAGGAAGTACAGTGGAAAGCGAACACCTAGCATATGCTTATAAGAGTTTTTCTAAGGGGATTGTTCATATGAAAGATAACAACATAAAACGCGCTATTGAACAGCCAACAAATATTGATCAAAAGACAGAATGTCTAACTGCCGGTGGGAACTCACCAATCGATGCATCATGCACAAACACCGCCACCTCCCATAGTACTAACACAGGCGGCATTGGAGGAGTACGAGGTGGTAGAGGCCACGACGGGGGAATCGAACAACCAACAAATATTGATCAAAAGGCAATATGTGAAACTGCCGGTGGGAACTCACCAATCGATGCATCATGCACAAACACTGCCAATACTGATACAACTAACACAGGCGGCATTGGGGGAGTACGAGGTGGTACAGGCGACGACGGACGAATCGAACAACCAACAAATATTGATCAAAAGACAGAATGTGAAACTGCCGGTGGAAACTCTGGGATCCAAGGCTCATGCATCAACGCCGGTGGCAGCACTTCTAACACAGGTGGCAGCACTTCTAACACAGGTGGCATTACAGGATCTATTAAATTACCATTTGGGGGCTTTCCTTGAAGGGTCTTTTTTCTAGTAAACAGCTGTAAGTGTTCTACAAGGATAATTTTCCATTAACATGTAATAATGTGACGAGACTATAATAATACACAGATGAACCTCATCTTTTATCTCAGTAATCTAATCACATTCGATTCTAATAAGTTATATAGTCAATTGGGAATTGTCGTAAACAAATGCTCAGCTTTACAGATAAATTGTCTATTCAGTGCTCTGTCATTAGCTGACTAATATTTATTCAATTATGTTGGGTATGGATACACCTTCAGGTGCAGAACTATCATGGGATTATAATCTAAAAAATAGTGTTAGTATCTTCATACTGTAGAAATAAAATAATTTCCCGTCGGAATAGGATTCAATCGTACCTGAAACCGTGATATGATATTTGACATGGATGTTCCGTCTAGTAACGTTGGGAATGGCATGTCGTGACTTCTTACCAAATAATATGTCTTCCTTATGGTTCAGGATATTCATGCCATGACATGAATAATATTGCCTACTTCTATGTTATATAATTTCCTCAAAGTTGAGGTGCAAATATATGCCCTGAGGCGACCACTAGCACTATTCGTGTTGTCCAGTGTGTATCGAATTCCCGGTGTTTTTTTCAATGGTTGAGGAGAGTCTAATGACTTTACAGTTGCTCAAATATCAGAGGGCTATGTGCTGCCTTTACTTCGACTGGCGCCCATATTCATTCCCAATTTACATTTCAAAATACAAATTCCAGCCAAATGTTATCTCGGATTTAAACCTTCCATACTACGATAAGAATAATGGCCATTCTGAAAATATAGTCCTCTTTTTAAAATCCATTCAGATGATGTTGACCATGTACTTTATCCGAATGGAACAGTTAATAATCGCATAACTTGGAACAATAATCCGTTTAGATTTGTGACAGAAGGATAATGCATTCTTTGGACGGATAAGGAGAGTTCTTAAAGATGAATATGAGAACTATCTGGGTCTAGCAGACGTTGCGGGTGAAGTATTATTCCAGTATTGGTTATGGCGAGATTGTGATATATCTGGCGATGTATTAATAACTATGAAACCCAACAATCAAAAAATATCGATCCAAGTGTGGGCCCATTTTGAGGTGTTGTACAGAGCCATGCAACGTGACGGTCTATCTCCACCCTAAAAGGGAAATACCACCAACAAAAGAAAAAACTGAGATAAATATATTTATGAATAATTTCCTTTTATTTTCTGCAACAAGTCGTTGATTGCCTTAACCACCTCTCGAATTTGATATTCCTCGTCTCTAAAGATTAATGTATATTTTACTGGATCGAAATTGCGCATATATGCTACTGGACCTGGAGTAACACCTGGACTCAGATCTAAAGGACCAATGTTGGAATCAACAAGCATTCGATCTTTTGATTTTGTCGCCCATTCTTCTATCTCAAAGTCATAGTGCTCAAAGTAGTTTCTAAATTTTCTTGATTTGAGGGGTGACGATTCTTCAAGAGAGAGCAAATTTCTAAGCCGTTCTCTGCGAGTAGAAGTTTCTGCAGGCAATTCAGAGCCAAAAGGAGCATACGGCCAAAGAATTTTTGAAACAATAGCTACAGCTGCCATAAATGCTTGAAGAGAATACCAGAAACGATCTAACTTATCCGTATCTGCCTGCTTTGTCAATTCTAAAGATTTTGTTAATCCGTCATAAGCCATAAGGGCAAAAATACATTGTCTGTGTATTTCACCCATAAACAAGTCTTCAATATCCATTCTGAAAACAACTTCTCATTGTAGTATATCAACTTTTCAGAGATATGTTTACTTTAAAAACAGAAATTAAAATGTCGAATATCCTTCGCGCCGATACCCATATACATAAATATTGCAATACCTGTCTCAAAATATTACAATTGGTATTTTTTACAGATATTTGTTTTGCTTTATCCACCTGAATATGGATCGACTCACAAAGTATTACATACTCTATTATTCCACCTATTGCTATCCCCATTCGTGCCGTAGAAAACACCGATCTAATTCGGAGACGTCATCATGGTATTGTGTGTATGTATTATTCTTGTAACAATCAAGACTATGAAATTCGCAGCAATTATAACGCTGCCATTCATATTATAAACTGCCTTCGATTAGGCTTTGTAGAAATCATGCTTTTGATAGATTCAGTCAAAGCTTTCTAGAAGCACTTAACACAATGGATATTGAAGGAATCTAAGTACGTTAGACTGGCGTATATAATATATCGTGTTTTAAGAA
>JBAVTY010000797.1:0-3641 GCA_049696495.1 Candidatus Nitrosopolaris sp. | reverse complement strand
AAAAAAACTCTGAAATCAAATCCATAGTTGATGGTAATGAAGTGTATTTCTGCTGTCCAAAATGTAAAGCAATATTTCTTAAGAGTCCATCAAAGTATAAAGTAGCTTAGATATATTGCAACATGATTTCATCCCTAATGACGAGATATTACGATAACACGATTTCATACCAGTCACACCACCAGTAAACACTTTGTCTATAAGATTGCGTAGTTAGTGATTATGATATATGTCCTGTTACTAAGTGCACTTGTTACTCTTTTTTATAGCTAGTAAGTTCTGGTCTCTTTTTTCTGAGATAGTAGATCAGAATTATAAGGATAAGTCCGATCAAAACATAATTTATCGGTGGACGAAGAATGTCTGTAACTACTCCTAATTTTGGGATGACATAAACCACTTTACCAATGTAGTTTTGTTGAAAGATAGGATAATCTACCCCAGGTATTGAATCAGGATTAGCATCCCCTTTCGTTCCGATAACTTTTTGGCCGTTACTTGGATCAATTATTATCTCAGCTACTCTATGTACTATAATCATATGCTGTCCTGATTCATCCGCTCCGTATGTTTTAAAAACTATGATATCTCCAACTTTCAAACTGTTAAACGGGACGTTGTGACTTACGATAACATAGTCATTAAGATTTGGTATCATACTGCCGCTAGCAACATCGTAGAACGGATCAGACACACCGAAAGTAAACCAGATACCAAGAAAAATAATAGTGATGCCAATGATGCCAATAGCTATAATGATTCCATATTTTATTTCTTTTCTGATCACTTACCATCGACTCTCATTCTATTTCCTTGCTCTCTCTTTGAGCCATATCTGCAATATCTGTTTATTTATTCGAATCCAGGAGCTCATCATGCTATACCAATTATAACAGATATTTTAATTAGATAGCTTACAAATGTAAAAAACCTTGGGATGCCGAAAAATGACCTGGATCTTCCTTATAACTAAAGCATAGAGTTTCAGAACAACCTCAGAATAGGCAATTGTAGTCGTAGGATTGGCATTCCTTTTGGACAGTAAAAAAATTTGTTCGTAATTTTACAATTGTAAACTACTATTTTAAAATACGTCATGGATTAGGGTATTGCAATATGTATCAACTGAAACAGCTGCTCTTTATGGGATGAGTATAAATGAGTAACAATGTTCGAGATTTGGAAGAATACTTTTACTCTGATAACCATAGACACGTTAATGCACTGTTTTCAGCAAACGATGTTTAGATTAAGAAATTTAGTTGGTTTTTCTATGACACATATGAGGAAAGCAAATACTAACGCTACAACTGTGTTGGCAATCATAATACTATTTCCTTCTACTGTTGCAATATCGTGTTTTCTTCAATACTTAGTAGATGATAACGCATACGGAGACGGATTAAGTCAAGAGAGTCTACCGCCCTCACCCATAGGTAACAGGGAGCTGAGCCTTTTTGTAAAAATAAGTCCATCTATTCTAACTACCGAGAACGCTAAAATACTTATATGCAGTTTCGACTATTTAATGCGGCAAACAATAGGACTATTCAGCACGTCACATACGAAATAACAGTAACAAGAGACACAAATTCAAAAACAGAGAATCCAATATTGATTGATTTCTTTCATGCACATAATGGATTACTTACACTTCATATAATTCCATCGATTGGTGCTCTTACTGTGTATGGAAAGCAAGACCCACTATTGCAAGCATGGGTAGCTGACGCTCGAGGTAATATACTTGTACGAGGACCATTGCTCTTACAGGGTGGGTTATATCATTTTCATGTAAGGATATGTACTATCGATAGTGATGCAACGTTATATGATTTATCAGATAAACTAAAGTTTGATTCATACGTGAGCGTAGGATGTGTTTATAATAAAAATGAAAGCTATCAAAACCAAAATTATAATACCACACTAATATCATACTACAACCAGAATCCGGAATTTTAAATTTGATCCTTCAAAAGAAATGTTCAGTTGGTCAATGCCATTTGATTACAATTTGACCCGTATCAAGCAACAACCCATATTCGTTCACGAGGAGATGTGGCTTCCGAAATCTTGGAAGGGATTTGGTGATTTCAATAGATACAATGCAACCGTCAACGGTATACCATTGTCAGGGACCTCTTTGGCAATAGATCCGTTTTATTCTTCTTATGCAAATATAATACATTACCTTGTTAATAAAAATGATATTATCCAACTCTCGACAGAATATAATGCAAAACATATTGATAGTGCTGAAAGAACCGAGATCAAGATAATATACTTTATAAAAAAGAATTCGATGAATGCGTGAGCAAAAACAAGAATTTGAACATTATCTACACTATTACTGATGAAACAAAGGAATCTTCTTCCATACCAAATGATGGTTGGAAAGGAGAACGAGGGTTCATAAACAAAGCAATGCTAGTCAAGTATTTGAGTACTGAGGAACTTGATAATTCGATATTTTATATCTGTGGTCCTCCTGGCATGCTAAAAGCCATGCAATTGAATCCAATTTCTTTACGAAATAAATCAAGTATCATATTCTACTCCCATCTTCCTTTGCTGTTTTTCTTTTTGTACTCTTATCTAGTCCTTACAAAACCCGCCAACAGTCCAAGCCCCAAGCCGCCGCTAATAATACTTATATGGACGAATTTTCAGTGATGTCTGCAGAACTAAGGAGACCCAAATACAAATGTCGAAAATAGCTAAATGCAATCAACGAAGTCCTACTATGACTGTGAGCAGACCCAGCAGAGAATGTGAGTATTATTAAAGTAGCGATTATTATTAATAATTTCATCACATTATAATCCTACCCAAAATGGTAATATCTTCATGCGACCATCATAGTTCATTGGGCTAGTTTTCACCATCTAATTATCAAAACTATATTATCCCAGCTTTATAGTATTCTATAGAGATTTCCAACCTATCTGTATTAGATAATATGGGTAATATACAGGTAACGACATTCGATAACCAAAATATTCTATTGCTGAAAATATTGTAAATGACTAATAATAAATAAGAAAATGAAATTGCTCAAATATCGTCCAGCACTTTTTCCACCAGGTAATTTATTGCTACGATAGTTTAGCTCTTGCTAGAATTCTCAGCCGTTATAACAGCTGGCCAAGGATGTAGGTATATCTCGTGCAAATTATGGAAGAGTGAGGAAGGTTATAGCTAAGGCAACTGAAGAACAAAAGAATCTTTTGAGAAAGGCAGCTGTAAAAGCGTGTTTGTAATTCATAATCTTCTATCTCTTTCTGTACGTCTGGGTACGCCCATTCATTGTTTTAAATCTCGTTCTTCGTCATTCGTCAATTCACCTATCAAACCTAGTTGTGGAAATTCTGATATTCTTTGCACAGCTGAACGTCATATCTAATTGATGAATCTGAAATGAAGAATAGCATCGTTATCTAGCTAATTCTATCCTCTAGCCGCCGGAACCCATTGAGATAACGTGTCAACGATGTGGCGTCTCCAGACATCGCCTAGGCAAACTATATTAAAACATAAAATTACTAGTCGTGTATAGCTTATTTATTTGACACATTGCTGGTTTTATAGAAATATACACATACTGATATCTATTTATATGGCTATGTATATATAAGAAT
>JBAVTY010000796.1:0-3414 GCA_049696495.1 Candidatus Nitrosopolaris sp. | reverse complement strand
GATCCAATCGCGTGGCGAAGTCAGGTATTCAAATATGATTACTTTGTTTTAGCGCTTGGTGGTGAATCAAACTTTTTTGGAATCACTGAACTAGCCAAGCATGCTTTTACGATGAAAAGTGCTATGTTATATCTATACTAATGAAAAGTATAGACGATGCCATGATACTGAGAAATCATGTCACAAATATGTTAGAGCAAGCAGACGTTGGAAGTCAAGATAAGGAGCTAAAAAGAAGTTTGATAACGTTCGTTGTTGTTGGTGGAGGTTTCTCTGGTGTAGAAACCGTTGGAGAATTAAACGACTTTGTATGTGAATCTATAAGACACTATTATCACAACATAGAGGTTAAAGAGGCGAAAATAATACTTACCTATTTCAGTAATACTAGTCAATAAATGACGTAGCGAAGCACAGTACGGCGAATTTACTCGCCGGAGAGAAACCTTTCGAATTAATAGATTGTTATTCTAACTTTCCTGTACAGGTTTACCCTCAATTGCGACGAGTGCAATGGTATTCCTAATATAAGGTATTTTTTTGAGATGTCGCTTTATAGTTTCTTTCAACTCTTCAACTGATTCCAGCCTTAACTTTACTAGTATATCGTATGCTGCATCCAGCTCTGCAAACTCTAACATCCCTGGCAATTGGCTTATCTCCTTCATAACTTCTCCTTTATGGTCCAGGTCACAATTTATTAGCACATAGGCTGTAGGCATTACTTTTTTCGGCATTTCTATCGTCATAAATAATTTGGGATAATATCAATATTGAGTCATAATCTTAGTTTCAAAGCGTTTTGTTTTTAAAATATAGCGCCTGGCTCTGCGAAACATGTCAATATATCATACTGGCCGACGTTTGAGCTGAATTCTATCAGTTAGATTACCGCGACAACTATCTATTCATGGAGATTATGCACCACGGTGTGCTGGATTGACGCAATTCTAAACAAAGACAAAAATAATTAAATGACTACAGATTCCCTCAGGATGGAACACCTGATTCTTTCAATACCACTTTCTTCTGAGTGTCAATCAAAATTGCTACGTCATGGGTCGAAATCCTTTTCCTCATTAGACGGTATACTTTCGATAGCAACACCCACAGGATAGGTTCGGCGCGTCTAGCATCTAGATTATTCTTCTTGAGTACCCCCACGATTTCATATGTCATAGTTATTTCAATATCTTCGTCGTCATCCATGATCTTCGATGAAATTGGCAAACATATTAGGGCAGGATGAAACCAAGCAGCACATCATATTAGGGCAGGCAGATAAAAAATTTTGGAACTATAAATTCAGGAACGATGTCTTGCTTCATCATTTACAAGATGCCTGATTACCTTATACCTTACAGGCATAATCTATCAACGGTAGTTCTCTTTACGTTTCTCGTTTTACCTCGATATTTCTCGCGTATTATACACTCCTAGTAGCAAAAAAATACGGATAGTGTAGTATGAATAGCAGGGGCATTACCGGGATCGATTTTAAAATACTGGCTCGAATTTATCGGGAACCATTTTATTAAAAAATGGACAAGACCAGATTTAAGTCGACATTATATGCTGCATTTCTTTTTGATTATCGCTCACGCTGATACTACTGGCGCTGTTATCACAAATTTACAATCAGGCGATTTAGTGTCACCTTTGGCAGGATTGAAATTTAGTATTACTCCATTACCATTCAAGCCACAATCAAAGTAGTTAGCACCCCTTCCTCCTATCATAACATCATGACCTATTCCACCATAGAATTGATCATTTCCCTGCTTACCTCCTATCATGGTGGTGCTACCAATACCCCCTATGAAGATATTATTTCCCGAGCCCCCATAGAGTCTGTTATTATCAGTCGTCTGGCTAGTACTAGCTAGAAGTACATTATTACCAGGTCCAGCTACTGCCTTGCAAGAGCCTTGACCACACTGTAGGATATTATTCCCGGCAAGACCATAAATACTAGCATCTACAGTGGCGGTAGCAATTATGATGGATCCAGGGAGAGTACCAATAATGGGTGGACAACTGAATGAACATTGTGGAGCCATTACAAGATTGCTAGGAATATTAAGTCCTGGATTCATTGCTAAGCCCAGAACTGTACCTTGATTTGGAGGTGTAAATAGATGATTTGGAATAGGCAGAATGCAGCACCCCCAGTACGCATTTGCGTACGATGGTAATATTACTAACACTAGTCCGGAAAGCGTAACTACTGACATGAATATTACTCCTAAGAGTTCTAAAGTCTTCGCCAATCCATTCACTATGTATGACATCATTATATATCGAATGTGCAACATTTTTTTGAAAGTTTTCTTCTTGGAAAGAATATGGCATATTGTTTCCAATAATACATTACTGTTAATGTATCATGTGGTAAGCTGCAAAAGGAAAAGCATCATCACTATTAGTCTTCTGCTTAGCTTCACACCTCTTACTACCAATAATCACTACTCGATCTTCAAAATTCTTGCAAAGAGTAAACGCACAGGGGATTACATCGGAATCAACATCTTTACGAGTCTGCCTCTCAAAAAAAATACGGTAAATTGCAACCGACATAGATGCTCTAATACTTGTTGTCTTGCTAGTATCGTTTGTTATACTCTTTCTTCTAGTGACAGCAGACAAAATTTTCTGCTGTTGAAGAATCAAAGTCAAAAACAACGATTCAGCCCAGAAATTCTCGCCCTTGCATCCAGATTGTTAATATTTTCATTCTCCGCTTACATTATTCCATCATACACGATATGGTATGGCATCCTTACCCATCTCCTATTTTATTCTAAGGTACCCAGGACAAGATACGAAGACCTCCGCAGGTTTGGGTGGATGTTTCAGTCTAGAGGTGTCGACTCTTAGTATGAAATACTATTACAAAATATCCATTCATTTCCTTTTTTTCAATTCTTCAGCTTCAACACTTTTTGAAAACTCGAGTTACGTCACGTTAAGCTGGTCCGACATATATTTGATAAAAGAATTCTATTAATATAATAGATTGAGATTGGTTATCTTTTCCTTGTTCACGACCGATTTGTCATTTTGGCAACCTATTATTCGTTCATTCTAGTAGTAGGTAAAGTTATTAATATTAATATATAAGAGGCCTCCCGTCAGGGAATCTTTATACACACAGCATGTGAATCTATAAATGATATAATATTCATTGTTGTATGAATATTATATGTTAATGCGGCTATATAGATATAATATGCTAATGGAGATTCCCTGGGATTCGGACCTTTTGTGATCCGACAATGTTAGATACCCAGCTTCACCTTGTCAATGGTATTGTAATTCTTCTTGCGGCTTCAACAGGGGAATAGCAATTTATATCCAATCGTCCCCTGAGCATATTGATGAGAGATTAGGTGTTGTGTTTACACACATAGGTAA
>JBAVTY010000795.1:0-1799 GCA_049696495.1 Candidatus Nitrosopolaris sp. | reverse complement strand
TCTTAAACAATGCTTCATCTTCTGTTGACCAAATAGTTTATAATAGTTACAAGGGCGGCTGCCAGTGGCGTATCCCAAGGATTCGTGGAGCGCCTAATAGATATACTCCACAGCATGTTTTATAATCCTACTTAAATACACCCGATTATTGGATATACGTGCAATTGCTAATAATAATGTCATCGTCTTAGGGCCTCATAAGATCTTGTGAGGCTGTGAAGCCTGTTATTTGCTAGTAAGACCGGAACGCCTTTATCTAGAATCCGAGATTAATCTGTCGGAGTACGATATATAGTACTAGTATGTATAGTGCAACGGAGACCGAGAAAGTAGCGATATCATTGATGTCATTCCCGATGACATTTCGTAGAACAAAATTAGTCGTTAAAATAACTTGTGTGGTGTTTGAGAATCTCTGGTATATTCCATAACTGACTTGCTATTCTTTTACTAAAATATGTAGATTATTCTTCTCCTTCTGCACCATCAATTCTTCCCTATGTATTTCTTTCCCTCTGTTAATTTGCAGCAGCGCACTCTTCTCACCCTGGATTTATATTATTGCATCAATATCAAATGCTGTATCAAACACCATTTTTCCCTCTCTCGTCTCCCAGTAAAGGCCACAAGCCAAATAACATTCAAAGGTTTCTTTATTTTCGTCCTTCGTGACCTGGAATCTCTCTATTTCTATTGTGTGTTCTTCGTTGTATAAATTAAGAGTTTTTAGCCGTTCCATTAGAAAGTCCCGCAATCTGTGTTGGTGTCTACCTGGTACCATCTCCCAGCCGAATATATGAATGGTTTTTTCTCTTTGCGTTTTTGACTCTATGGATCTAGATTTTATCTCATCGGATATATCTCTACAGATCAGGATTGAGTGTCAAAGTTCATTTATAGCAGTCTGACCTAGAGAAGGAGTTATTTTCGACAGTAATGAATATTGGGAAGTCAAGAATTCTAGTCCTATTTCTGCCAATATCAAAGCTATCTCGCTTTTCCTTGTTTGAAGCATCTGATATCGTGACGGATCAGATACATTCGAACGAGAACCTTTAAGCAGTGCTTCTGCAAACTTCCTGATTTTTTCAACGCTGAATAATTGGTCTTCTTTCTCTTCAGGGAATCCAGCCGCAAGTAATAATTCTAAATCGCTAAACGCAAGATCTACCTGGGTTACTATCATGCTTATCGATATATACCCAATGTTGTTCAGATAACTTCTTTCTTGTTTCTTTTGATAACATATGTAGTTATTGTTTAATCTTCGAGTTCTTCCTTCCAGCAGCGATTCCTTGTCTAGGGGAAATAACCGAAAGAAAAAACGATCAGGTCAAGTAAAGATATTCTGGAGGAATGCGTAGACGACTAGAAATTGCAATTTCCAGGCAGAATTGTGGTTGTAACAAATAGAAAGCAATTTTCAGAGAATTCGTGACCTATGTGGAAATATACGCGAAAATCACACTTGTAATTCTCATTATAGGAGGTATATCACATTCACAGTTATCTATTTTAGAATATTTGGTAAAGAAATTTCTTCCATTGCCAAATAATGAGTATAGTTTTCAGAGTCCAAATTTTGATATGCCACTCAAGAGGAGCTTCCGGGACCAGCAGAACACCTGATACCAAAAGAAGACCGGCTCTTTAGGCAAAATATAGGTAGGAATCTTGATACGTTTCACTAGTAGAGCTAAAATGAATCCAGAGATTAGATGTGCAAGAGAAGCAACGAAAAGACTGCGTGGGGGAATCACTTAAGCCAAACGTAGGCCTAAAACATTACACAATATTAG
>JBAVTY010000794.1:0-9030 GCA_049696495.1 Candidatus Nitrosopolaris sp. | reverse complement strand
TACCCATGTGAACTCCTCTTAAACGTTTGTCATTGCATATCATCCAACTTTGAATCTGTGCATCCCAATCCAACTTACAGATAATTACCCGATCGATCTTCCAAAACCTATTTGACCAACGATATGATTTTATCCTCGAACGAAGCCTGAAAGTATAAGCAGTGGTGACCACTTTTAATTACTAAATCCAAGAGAAAGCATCATCTCATTTCTGTGGAATTAGCAGGTATAGTGGTAATGATAACAGTAATCATGTTACCTGGCAACATATGTGCTATGACACTAGAATCCATAGGAAATCAAGGAAATGTAGTTGAAGCTCCTTACTATAGATTAAGTCTCTTACATGGAGGACAAGAATTGAAAGATGGATTAGCCATTAATAATGACACAAACAAAATATATGTTGCCATCTCAGGCTCGGATAATGTCATTGTAATTGATGGTGATTCTGGAAATAGGACAGATATCCGTGTAGGTAAATCTCCTTCTTCTATAGCAGTTAATCCTATTACAAATACAATATATGTGACACACAATTACAATGATGAGGTAAATGTAATTGAGGCTGGTACTAATAAGAATGAAACATACCATGTAGGTGTGGGAAAAATTCCTTTTGCTATAGCAGTTAATCCTATTACAAATAATATTTATGTTGCCGAAAGAGGCTTGGATAATGTGACGGAAATTGATGATGTTGGGGATATCTCGAATATTCCTGTAGGAGGTCATCCTACCTCTATAGCAGTTAATCCTAATACAAATAAAATTTATGTTGTCAACTCAAACGCGGATACCGTCACTGTAATTGATGGTTCTACCGATACAAAGGAGGCGCATGATATCCATGTAGGAGAATATCCGTCTGCTATAGCAGTTAATCCTAATACAAATAAAATTTATGTTGTCAACTCAAACGCGGATACCGTCACTGTAATTGATGGTGATACAAATAAGAATGAAACAGACATCCATGCAGGAAAAACTCCTGAAGCCATAGGAGTTAATCCTAATGAAAATACAATTTACGTTGCCAACCTCGGGCTAGGGGGAAGTGTGACTGTAATTGATGGTCATACTAATAAAGTGGCTGCGGGAGTTACGTTTAATATTAATCCAACTGACTCAGGTCAGATAATATGTAATAAAAATGTAGAAGCCCCAACCAACCGGTACTTGTATATTGGGTTTGAAACACAATGCACAGCTTTACCGAATAAGGGTTTTGAGTTTAATAGTTGGGTCGAAAATTCAGGGCATAATTCAACAAAAACAATAAATGTTTCCACAGTTTCGAATTCGCCTTTAAATTCATTTTTAGATATTTTCGGGCTTAAACCAAATGATCCAGCAGCAACTCTCTATGTTACTCAATTTGGGATTTTTACGGCCCATTTCAAAGCCCTTCCTACTCCAATTCCACCAGCATATTGGATTCCGTTATATGGTGTTATTGTTAGTTCAGTAGTTGGATGGTCTATACCAAGTATTATTGGAGCAATACGATCAAAAAGGCAGGGACGAAGTCTGGGGCGATATCAGAACGAAATTGATTCATTGTATGATGATGGCAAGTTAGGCAAAGATGATATTAAAAAACTTGACGATCTAAGCGCCAAAATAAAATATTCACATATAAAAGGAAAGATAAGTAATCAGCAGTATGAAGATTTGAGAAATGAGACTTCAATACTTTATGAAGAAATACTCGGACGTAAAATTGATTCTTTGAACAAGGAAATCGTTGATATAGATAATGAAAAAATATTAGATGATATTAAAAATGAGATAACAGAGGTATATGCAAAAGGGAAGATAACAGATACACATTATAATCTGCTAAATAAAAGGATTTCAGATTACGAAAAACGGAATACAAAATTGACTTGACGACATTGTAGACTTTTTGGCTGTAAATATTGAAAAGAAGAGAGAAGAAACTTGATTTTTCTGCGCTAAGATAAGAGTCTTCGCCCTTGTTATTGATATACTTAGAAGTTGCAACTTATTGAGCTTATACATATCAAAAATAAATCCTCATTTTTTCGCTATAATAACTGGTGAAATCTGAGAAGGATAAAACTCTGTTCTCTCGTCATACCACTATTAATTCCATGAACAATGATTTTTTAATCTTGGCTACAATTGGGTCAGCAGCAGCTATTGGCACCTATTTTTATCGCAAAATACACAAATAGGTTGATGACGATCATACTTTTACTCGACAAACTGAATATATAAAGACTCAGTCTTTATTTGTTTTTGGGAATTGTAATTCTCCTCTGGGCTTAATTTAAATGTGAATCTGGCTTTTACTTTTCCTTCTCAAAGCTTTTATTGCTCGCTTATTTGTAGGATATAGATTAATAGCACTCCCAATGGAGTCCCCGAAAGAGAGTAATACTTATTTCTTCAGTTGCTACTCCAGATAATAAAGATGGTAAGAAATAAATTTGCGAATGAAAATAAGACCTATCCTACCAAACAGGGCTGGTACCACAAGGGACCATTATCATAGCATTATATGCGGAATGTTGTCTCGATTCTCGTAATTACGGCTGCATTGACAAGCTTGTCTGCACACGTTACTGATAAACTACTGGGAATGGGCAACTCTGATGTTTGAATCACAGCTTTCAGCTTAAGACATCAATTCAAGGAAGTAGCATAGTGTCAAGTGGTAATAATAGAAGCAATCAGCTAATATCTAATAAGACATCTACCATAAAAACAGTATTAACAAACAGTCATGCATACACGATACGCTATGATCTTTTTCTTCTACCTACCCGAGATACTACCCGCGAAATACTACCCACTACGGGTACCTGCGAAATCCACTACGGGATGTATTCCGATATATTTTCTTCACCATCTCCCAATTGTTTTATTCGAAAACCACAGGTCCATGTTTGTAAAATAGAGGAGAAAATGTTCATACAGAAATTCCTTATCCAAGAGCCGCACCGAGTTCGGACAGTCAATCAAGTAGTAATCTTAAATACGGAATCGGATGTCTTGTCTTCGTCTTGAGATATATGGCTGGGCAGAGGTCCATAAAAGTCCATAAAAGTGTGATAAGTGATCATTCCTCCGGATGTTCTTCTTTGTTGGGTTTATCAAGTTCTTCCTTGGATACATAAGATGTGTGCCATTCGTCGTATTCGTGGTACTTCGGCAGACAACATGTAAGTACCTAGCAACAAATATTTTATTTATAACTTCATGATGTGGTGCTCTACTTACAATGCCACAGATCACGCTATAGTAATATGATCTAGATGTTTCATATATGAAGTTGATATATCCAACTTACAAGTTAATATACTAAAATGAATAAAAGCCTTAGAATTCAGAGTTGTGTTGGCGTTTTTTCTCAACTCGTACTCGAAAGGAGGCTTATATCTTACCATATATGATGACTGTGTTAGGAATTATTAAAGTAATTTTTAAGTGTAGATTATGGAGATAAAGACATAGTGCTATGTAAGTCTATATGATCTAGACGTCACAGTGTAGTTAGTCATGTGATTACTTGGGTCTCGATACCGTCATTCATCCAATAAGAGGAGTTCTACCCGCCAAAATTATTGCATCCCACATGTCAGAGCAGAAAGGCTTGTAGTCTTTGTATTGATGTGATTCCTCTATAAAACGCAGTTTGCTTTCTAAATCACTTATCGAAATTAATGGTGATTTTCTTTGTTTCTCTCTTTGCGTCGATGTGCTTTTTCCTCAAGCCATCTTTCGAGGTAAATTGAACAATGATCGCAGCTAGCAAGGTATTCTCAACGACTACCTGGTCTAATGCTATTGCCAATACTATTCCCTTGTTATTGAGTCTTGGAATAAAATCAAGGCTTGCCCGTCGGTAGTTTTCAGCTTTAGTACCTTGTCAACATTTTCTCCTGAATATTTTCTCAAATATAATCAATTGGGAATCCTTTCAATCCACCGATAATATAATAGTTCGATTCAAACACGATACGTACAAACTTGTTGTCCCACCTGGTACGAACATCTTAATGACTTTCAAACCTCCTTCTTTCATACTGTCCAGTATCTTTAGAACAGCAAGCCTAGCGGCATGGCTTCACAGGGTTTCTGTCATAGAATCTACAAGTTAACTCTGTTTATGGCCACGCATAAAGCGACCAGTTATGTCTCGTTGCAAGGAGTTATCACTACTCATCTTTTGTTCGCTCCTGATCTTTTTGAGATAAATTCAGAATGAAGGAACGCAATCACTCGCTTCCTAAGCCAACTACGTGGAACGATAATTTTAGCTGAATTGCCGAATTCACCTGCTATTGCTCTTACTTCTGATACTTGTATTATTGAGTTATACTATTATATAATAGTATTCAGATATATCCATATAGCGCCCTGTCAAAGTCTAATTGTCCAATTTTCACGATTAATATATAAAGACGACGCGAAACGCGTTTCTTATTTTATTGCCCCACCACATTTACAAGGCTTTGGAAAGGTAGCGGTACAGCCCTCTTTGTCATGCATTGCTAAAAGATGGCCACAAGCCTTGCAGTGTCTATCGTCTTCCATTTTCGTCCATCCTTTTTCCCTTTGTTAAGTCCTTCATCCTGTCAGTCCCACTTGCCTTCATTTTAATTGATATAAATAAAATTGGCATTTAGCCTAGTAGCCGAAGCAGTCACCGTACGTTATTACATTACTTTTGTAATCGGCATAGCTGCAGTAGCCGCCGCATGGTGGATAACCACCATAGTCACCATAGTCATCGTAGCCGCCGAATGGCTTGGGTTTTCTTTGATGGTCTGACGAAGGATAGACAGGAAAATGCATTGGCAGAACCGCGAAGAGAAAATAGGATGTTCTAGGCAATAATATATTCGATGATGTCGGAACTTGGTATGATACCCAATGAAATTCTGGCGTCATACTGGCAGCTTTAAAGGCTAGTGTGGGTGGGTCAAAGTATTCTTCATCGAATGCCTCCATTCCGGTTCATCAGCCCCATAAGGTGTGAGGGTCGATTCGTCTGGTAGAGCCAGATTGCTGAAGACTAGAGGCTGGGCAAGGAAAGTTATCTTTCCGTAAACCGAATCAATTGATGTCATTTTAACCGGATAGATGTCCTTCTCCGGTAGGGAAGCCTGTGCGACGGTATCTAGATAACCCATCTCCTGCACCCACATCACGCTGCGCGCGAGCGAGATCTTTACGTGGTAGGATCCGCCTTCGATGGACCGGCGTAGCAATGCTGCCATCATGCCAGCTGCAGCGAAATAGCTGGCCATGAGGTCGCCCAAGTAGAAAACGGGCGAGAATCTGGGTTTATCGGGCTCCCCCTCCTTTGCAGCAAAGCCGGTAGCGACTTGCGCATTCTGGTCAAAGCCAGGACGTTCAGCCCATGGGCCAGAATGACCAAAGGCATTGATATCCATACATATGAGGCCTCGCTCGATCCCTGCAGTGAGTTCCTCAGGTAACAGCCCGAAGCGCGTATTGACCCCGGGTCTATAACTGTTGGTGAAGACGTCCGTACTCCTGGCGAGCCGTCGCATCGTATCCCGATCGGCGGATTCGCGCAGATCAAGATAAGCGCATCTTTTGCCTTCATCTACGCCGAGATGCTGTGCTAATGTGTCGGGATAGGCCGGCGAACTGATATGAAGAACATCCGCGCCATATCCGGCAAGCGTACGGGCACTACGAGGGCCGGCCAGAACATGTGTAAAGTCTAGAACGCGAATGCCTTGTAACGGGGAGGTCGCGTTATCATCGAACTGCACCGGCGCGCCATCGGCTATCTTCTTGATCTCAATAACCGGTGCCTCGCTCAGGGCATTGCCTTGTGGATGTACAAGCCACTCCTCCCTGGTAAAGGCACGGCATGCCGGAAGACCTGCCTTTGCCAATGCCGCTTCTAGTTCAGCCGAATCCCACTTCTTGACTTCGCGGGCAATGGATTTCCTGTTGTAACCACAATCAAAGAAATTCAAATATCCCTTCAGCAACTTCGTATAGGGTGGCCCTCCCTCAATCATGACATAACGATTATCACGGCAAAGAAACATGCCGTTCACGTCGACGAATTCCGCGCCCACATTAATCAGGCGGCCCTGTTGCTGAACAAAGTGAGTAGGATGTAGAAAGTGAAGCGCGTCAATGATATCGATTGAAATATCAGTCTGTTGGCCTGTTCGCGCATACCAGATGGCCGCGCCAGCTATACCGATTAGTAACTGAGCCATCCCAGACGCCTCTGCTAGGTGATGTGGAGAACGGATCACTGGGTCAGCGCCATTCAGTACCGCGTCGCCGGGGAATGACGCAAGGGCGACCTGATCCATGATGGTGGAAAGTGGTTTAAGGTCTCCTGCGGAGAGTCGTTGTATCTTTTTCGCTCGTTTCGTGCCAGCCGTCATTTTCAAATCTCCTTATGCTGTATATACATACCTTCTCTCTCATCTCCATGGGTTTATGCACGTACTTCTCACATCCTCGAAGCTTTATACATGGCGCTAAGCATTGTCATATTGTTAGAAATTAGTTCCCAAGTTACTACAACTACTTTCCGGTAAAGTTTGCAAGCATTCCATTTAATGCTCATTCTCCGTACTTCATCATCGTCCTAAGTATCTGCTCAACTTCTTCAGGACCATCATTCTTTCGTACCAGCTTCCCAACTGAAATCACATCCCGAATATCACCTCCTTGGTCCCATACTGCTTTTCCTATGACATGAGCAATTTTAACTTGGGCAAAACTTTCTGATACACTTTCCCTACACAGTATGGATCTGCTGTCAGCCACTCACACCAACATGATAGCCCAACAGGTACGATCGCTGATATTAACAGTGCCAATAGAGACTTTGGCGGAAACGATGATTTCTCGAATCGCTGGGCAAACAGCAGCTGAGATCGGCCGATATTACACCGGTATTGCAAATAACTCCCCCTTATTTTTTGGATGCAATTAACTCAAGAGATGTTATTTCTTTTATTTCTCTAAAGACAGGACAGAGGGTAATTATACCTTGTATGCAAAACTGTTATGCTGCCCGAACAAAACTATCTTCTCGTTCTTGATACCATGGTTACGAAGAAATTATAATACTAATTTCAACTATAATACTTTATAATTTGTTTAACTAGCAAATTCAGTAATACAGAAGGATTATCGTTTAATATTCTGATTTGTGATTCTACAGGAGCATTAGAGAAAGTCGTTAGTATGTCAGCCACGCTATCGAAAGTCGTACCGTTGTCCAAACTTTGTGTAAAAAATGTACTCCACACTCTTACATTGGAATTATATTGCCAGATTATGTCTACTGTTTTGTTAGAGGATACTATACGTGGTAGTATGGATAATCCTAGATTGTTACTTAGATTCATGGTATTGCCAAAGGTACTACCTTCATTATTACTAGCTTTAAAGTGTATCTCTAGATTCTTATTGTTTGGATTATTGCCGCCTTGACCTTACTCTCGCAATACCACATATACATTATTTCCCGATATGGAGATCTGTGGATCTGATGCTCCCTTGCTGTTACCGCTAAGGTTTATAGTATTACCAAAAGTACTTCCTCCATTCGTACTAGCTTTAAAGTATATGCCGCCTGATGCTGTAGTATTAGCACTCCCGCCGGATGGTACATGCCTGGTGCTGGTGTCGATTCAAATTCTGGATCATTTATAACAAGCGAGACTTCGGGTGTGAAGCTACGACATAGGAAGGTAATGACGGTCAAGAACCTGGCAGCATACTTCTTCAACAAGTTGTCTTTACGGCTTATTACACACCCCACAAATCATTGTATTTATGTGAATTTATGAATACTGTACATAATGGCAGTATCTGTTATCGCTTGCAACAGCCTTCTATCGTTCTACTCTCATTTCTGCGTTATTGGCTTTGCTACCGCGTCAATAGTGTATGTTACAGTAAATGGAAATCCGTCCGTCTTATGAAACAGTAATGCGGAGCCTGCGAATACAAATGAGCCGGTACTTATAGGTGTATTGGTCACAATAACAGGAGTATTAGAGAGCATAGTCATAGGTGCAACCGCTACCTGTGTAGTATTATCAAGCCATTTGCCGTTGTAGGGTGCGCCATGTCTACCATCAGGGATCACCTTTGGATTATACTTCTGTTCTATTTCTACTTCTATTGGCTTGCTAGCAGTAAATGTTACTGTGCCCACCCAAATCTTTCCATCTTGCCTTAATGGAAGACCGACTACTATTTGATGAAGCATACTGTTATTTCCCGCTGACCACTTTGGAGCAGTCTGTGACATAGATGTATTTTGTATTGTTGCAACATTTGATAACGATAACGAAGATAACTGTCTCTGTACTTGTCTTTGAGCGTACGCTGCACTGTGGTTATTAGCTGGTGCTGTCGTTGACGACAGTAGTAATCCTAAACTTAATGCCATAGCAGCTAATAAGATTAAAAACCTACCTTTGCCTGTTTGCATTTTGTCACGATACATAAATAATAGTCGCGATATATATACGATTATTATATTTCTTTTTAATATTATATTTCCAATACCTGCTCCTGGCATGTACCATGTAGCCGGACCACTGGGCACAGCTCTTGACGATTTGGGCCGTTAGCTCCTGAACGATAAACCTGTAGTGAAGAGTCTGCTACCAAACAATGCTACTAGGCTGCCTCTGAGGGGTCAAATTACAGTAAATTCTGAGGAGTATATATGAGCAGAAAGGAATTGATTAGTGATTTAGAATCATTTCTAAATGATTGTTTCCAGACTATAAATAATTTAACTACGTATCAACGAATCAATGAAAATGATGCACGAGTTACCTTCTTTAAACATTTAGTCAATGTCATTGACTCAACGATTCTTTCGTTCTTAATGGCACATAAATACTTGAGGCTGGGGCATTATTTATGTCTCCATTTTTAAATTAATTTTCTGTTTGATTAGCTCCCTAGCATGTGTTTTATCGCTTTTGGTTGTTTGTTACCTGTTATACAATTGTAGTAGACCATGATTTG
>JBAVTY010000793.1:0-11254 GCA_049696495.1 Candidatus Nitrosopolaris sp. | reverse complement strand
CGGCTCCTCTGCACAACGTAACTTTTACATTTAAAGCTGGAAATGAAGGAGTGTACAGATTTTATTGTACGTATCATCAACCAAATATGACAGGACAGCTGATAGTACTTCCGTCATCAACTGTATTGACTAATACTGCTAGCAAATGACTTACAGTGAATGATGGATAAGCAACTTAATGCAATGCCCGTACTAGAAGCCTAATTGTGGTACTTACATAGATAGGTGACACTTTTCTGCTTGGTATTATTTCTATCATGCGATCTATTGAATGTTTGTAGAAACATTTCAGATGGAGTTAGTCCATTTATACCTCCATGTTCCCTTTTGTCGTTGTATGCCTTAACAAACATGTCGTATCTTAACTTCCCCTCATCTATGCTTGTTATGTCCTCCACTGAAATGAATTCGTTCTTGACTATCTTGTTGTATGCTTCTATTTTTCCTTGCAGCTGGGGATAGGAATTTGGAATCGGCTTATCTTTTATGTTGTTATACTCAAGAAAGCGTTTAAAGATCTTGGATCTAAACTGTTTACCATTGTCATGCATTATTTTCTTGGGCTTTCCATTAATCATAATCTCAAGATTCAAAACATACCAACAAAAAAGTTCATGTAGGAGATATTGATATTGCATACGAGATTCTACGTTTGGTTGCTCAGATTATAAACTTTGTAACCGTGATAGTGGCCACCATGTTACGACGGGAAAGCCTTTCAGATGACAGTAGAAGCTAAAAAGACATAGCCTATTTATCAAAGACCGAGAACAGTAATACCATTAATGGCAGAAATGTCGAAACGGGAAATTTGGAATTTTCTTATGCGGGGCACATTAACAGGAAAATTAGCGACGGTTGAACAAGACGGGAGTTCTCATGTTGTGCCAGTGTGGTTCATAGTAGAGAAACACGGAAATCATCGTCAGAACGATATTGTTTTTTGATGGAGGTCGGGGACAAATTTGAATGACCAGACTATTCGCAAACAACATAATAAAGAAGTAAATATCATTTCAAGGATGAAGAAGGCAGAAACCATCTTCAAAGACGAAGTGAAAGCAGAGATTGTGGCATCATTTCGATACTTGAAAGATAAAGAAAAATACGGTGATACGACACAAAAAGAATTAGAGACTCGAAAGCCACATACTGGTTCGGAGATCCAACAAGTTGCTCAAGAATGGAATGAACTAACAAATTCTATATTGTAATTATATTGCCTGGTCCCGAAATAAGAGCCGTTCTCTGTGCAACAATCTTGGCAGAGCTCTAGAGCGTTTAGGAAATTATACTAGAGCTATTGAATATTATGAAGCACTATCTGTAGATCCGAAGGACAAGGCTACATTGGATAACAAAGCTGTCCTGCAACGATATCGAAAGCAAGTCTGCAGCCGGTCAACTTGTTGTTCAGAAACGTAATTGGAATCTTAGAACTCCCTATAAGTTGATCAAGAACGGAGAAGTCAATAACAATATTAATAGCACATGTTGCGCTTGCTCGGAGAAAAAGAAGCAAATACGACCGCAAGCAAATTTGGAAATTCTACCACCTTAATCTTAAAGTCCAAATTTATTTTACCTGCACTGATTTCGTTAACAACTCTAATAATGATCACTGCTGGGTCATTTCATCTTGTCTTGGCAGATCCGCTACACTGTGATATACAAGGCTGGCCCTCATGTTATAGCGTAGGATATCAACATGGACTCACTAATCCTGAAACGAATTGTCCTAGTGGGCACAGTGATAACTTTTGTGCTGGGTGGGAAGCTGGTGCTTCCAGTGGATGAGATATGCAAGACGGCAATAGTACGGCATATATGCTTGGCTACGATGCGGGAAAAAATAACGCATCGAAGGCTGCAGACATTCAGTGCTTCGCAAGGAAATTTCATCTAGAATTTGCATGGTCTTTTGTCATGAAGCTGACAAACACGAAAGTTAACCGCTCACCTAAATTAATGGAAAGGTATAGTTTCGTCTAAAACTCAACTTTCAAATGAATATCAATCTCATCACCACAAAGAGGATTACTATCATGCTGTACCATAACTACCCCATTTTGTAATAAATTTTCCGTCTTCCTTACCAAGTTTGTATCCTTTCAAGTAATCCGTTGTATTTGCCAACAACAGAGAAGATGATAACCTCTCTTGCTATAGCTCTGTCTGTCAAATGAAACAGTGCATATCATTTGATCCATGAAATTCAAAAGATCAAATAGCTCTCTCAAGTTCCAGGTACGCTTGGAAACCAAATATGAACATAATAGCTCTGCTGATTAGCGCTTTGCAGGTCTAACGTAAAAGGTAAACATTAATACGTAAATTTTCCTGTTCAGTGTATTGGAGTTATGGCTAAACAGCTTGAAAGCCATCTAAGCTATAGTACTAGCGATATTATATGTGTCAATGTTTGTGTGATGATAATATTATCATTAATTCAAAACAACAGTCTGTTATCAATAGAGGGCCAGAAAATCAAGGCAGAGAATGATAATACCTACACTAATCCCACTAGAACAAATACAGGCAATGTAGGTCAACAGACATCATCAGTCCTGACTGATTTATTTAATAGGACAGATAATTCTGTTGTTCAGATCACAAGCCAACTTAATGCAACTACTCTTAGAGATAACGCTCTCGTGGGTGAGACTACTGCATCTGGTTCTGGATTCGTATATGATAATCAAGGGCATATTATCACCAATGATCACGTAATAAAAGGACATAAAATAGTTGATGTAGAGTTTGCTGATGGAAATACCTTCAAGGCGAAAGTCGTAGGAATAGACTCCTCTACCGATCTTACTGTATTACAAATTGCAGATAATTTTTCAAATGAAAAGATTATTCCCTTAACATTAGGAAACTCCTCATTACTCCAGGTTGGACAGGAGGTAGCTGCTATTGGCAATCCATTTGGTTTACAAAATTTGATGACTGAGGGAATAATCAGTGGTCTCAGGGTGCTGCTTCCAAGCAATCAGACTGCTTTCTCAATCCCTGATGTCATTGTGACAGATGTGCCACTCAATCCCGGCAATTCAGGAGGACCTCTTCTAAATATGCGAGGAGAAATTATTGGAATAAATACTGCAATAGCATTTGCGAATCAATTCTCAGAACTCTCTTATTCAATATCCTCAAACATTATAAAGAAAATTGTGCCGCAACTGATAGCACATGGAAGCTATATCCATCCTTGGCTAGGTGTAACTGGAGTCAGCCTTACTCCTGATCTGGAACGCGGCACAGGACTACCGATGAACTACAAAGGAGTAATCGTATCATCCGTTCAGTCTGGGAGTCCTGCAGCCAAAGTCAATCTTCAACCAATTACTGTTAAACATATAGGCGATATAATAATAGCAATTGATGGGCATCCTGTCAAACGTTTTGAAGATATTATCAATTACTTAGAGTCTACAAAATCGGTGGGTAATACTATTATCGTTAAATTGCTTCGAAATGGGACTGTTAAGAATGTGGATATACAACTCACGCCAAACCCGATTCCTGTTAATATAGAAGAAGAGAATACAAAGACAACACCACCGAAGCTCAGTAAGATAGCAATAAAGGACTGGACAAAAATAATCGGTCTTAGCGACAGTAATGTCTCATCACAAGGTCCAAGATTGGCCGCATCTGGAAATAATGTGTATGTAGTATGGGAAGCAAACCACGATGGTACTAATCGAATAGTATTTGCAAAAAGTACCGATCGAGGTAATACTTTTAGCAAGTCTGCAAATCTAACTTCAAGTATTAGAATAGATTCGGAAACTCCAAGCATAGCTGCATTTGGGAATAAAGTGTATGTAGTATGGACTGATAATTCGCCAGGAAATTTTGATATATTTTTTATAAAAAGTACAGATGGTGGAAATACCTTTAGCAAGCCCTTGAATTTAAGTAATGATCCAGGTCTTTCGTATCTCCCAAGGATAGCAATAGATGGAAAAAACAATGTGTATGTAGTATGGACTGATAATTCGCCAGGAAATTACAATATACTTTTTACGAAGAGGTTGGACGGTGGAGCTAGCTTCGATAAGCCAATTATACTCAGTAATCTTAAGGGTGTGTCAAATTTCCCAAGCATAGCTGCATCTGGAAATAACACTGTGTATGTAGTGTGGTCACACAAGAACAATACAGATTTCGACCCATCGAATACCGAGAACCAAACTCAAACATACGATATATTCTTTACAAAGAGCTTAGATCGGGGAAATACCTTCAGTAAACCAGTAAACTTAAGTGACGATCCTGCAAATTCGCAAAGTCCTGCACTAGCTATATCGGAGATGGGTACCGTGTATATAGTATGGAGTGATAATTCCATTGGCACCTATGAGACGTTCTTTACAAAGAGCTTAGATCAGGGGCATACCTTCAGTAAAGTATCAGTCATAAGCAGCAATCTGGCGAGATCGATTTCTCCATCCATATCAACATATGGAAATAACGTATACATTGTCTGGAGTGATAATACCTTTGGAAACTCTGAGATATTCTCTACAAATAGCGTAGATGATGGATCTACATTCAATACGCCAATTAACATCAACGACGATTCTGGGATTTCAGGCGTTGCACAAATAACTATTGCTCATGAAGGTGGTAATCTGTACCTTATATGGCAGGATAACGCTACAGGGAACTCTGTAATATACTTCACAAAGGCTCATTTAACAGGCCATCTGAATATCTCTTATTGAAGAGACTTAATCGTACTTGTCGTAACTACATGTCAAGAGAAAAAGAGTTTTTGATCTGCTCTTCGGAAGGGTATTACTCCTTTAATTTGTAACATAATTTAGAATTTAATCCATGAAAAAGGAGATTTGATATTGAGTCGAAACTAGGGAGTGACGTTATCTTCAACTACAGGACTAGATTTTAATGTAGCAATACATGAAAATTTTATATGTTTTATACGCTTGTCAGTAATTTGTAAAACAGGTGCGGTTCATACAATTGCTGCATCGTAGACTCTAAACCAGTCAGCAAGAGATTATCAACTCAACCAGAAGTAATGGGAGCTATTCTATATATTGCTCCCGCAAATGTAAGAACATATAGATAGCCATCAGGTCCAACTTGTAAATCTGTAATTCCACCATCAAAACCAGTACCAAATATTAACGGTTTAGTGTCCTCCGTTGTATATGCTATTTTGTTAGCTAGTGTGCTACCAAGAACTAATGCCGTTCTGTTTTGGTTTAGTTTAAAATGATATAGATTGCCATTATTGTAATCACCTACAAACATTTCGTTTTGATATTGTTTACCAAGTTTTGCAGAATCAAGAAACTTGAGTGCAGTAGGAGCTACCGTCTGAAACCAAATGAATTCAGGAGCTCTGTATTTCCCTTTTCCATCGAAGTCTACCAGGTTAGAAGGATGAAGATTGAGCGGTCCCGCATTCTCGTTCTCTATTTCTCCCTTTGGCGTCCAGATGCCTTGTACCTGTGCCCAGCCACTATTAAAGCCAGGCTCAACAAGATTTATTTCATCTCCATAATTGGGACCATTTTCTGTATCCCATAATTTCCCTGTTACAGGATCAAAGTCCATACCAAAACTATTTCTTATACCGTATGCATAGTATAGGTTTAGAGGATACAAATTTCCTAGAGGACCATTGAGTACTGGCTTCCCGTCTTGTGTAACTCTAATTATACCACTGGTTAGGTCAGGTGGTCCTCCAGAAGCTATATTTTGAGATTGGGTTCTATGATTACGAAGATCACCTATTACAACATAGACATTTTTGTCAGGCCCTATGTTCACTTTTCCACCGTCATGAATAGGACCAGGGCTAGCAAGAAGGTTAAGAATAAGTTTAGGATTTATTAATTTGTTGCCAACTAATTCATATTGGTAGACATGGTTTCCTAGATGTGAGCCGCCATTAGTATAATAAAGATATACAA
This sequence comes from Candidatus Nitrosopolaris sp., assembly GCA_049696495.1. Taxonomy (GTDB): domain Archaea; phylum Thermoproteota; class Nitrososphaeria; order Nitrososphaerales; family Nitrososphaeraceae; genus Nitrosopolaris. The sequence continues at coordinate 5,300 of JBAVTY010000793.1, read as the reverse complement.
ACTTAGCAGTAGTTCCATTTGTTGCTGTATGTTTTGCAATAGCAATCCCTAGCATGCCCCTTTCTCCCTCTGTAGCAACAGTCACGTGTAAGGCTGGTTGCGGAAGCATGCTCCCATTTACAATCCTCTGCACTGTCCCTTGATCTTTTTCCAATACTAAAACATCATTTGGGCCTAAAAAAGCCATACTCGTAGGATTCCGAAGTCCTTGGAACACTAGATCCGCCTTTAGACTAGGATCATTGATGATTGGCTGACTGCCTGAAAACGAATCCTGTCCATAAACAGAATCAACTGCATACCCGATAGGGACTAATATCAACATTAGGAAAAACGACATTGAGGTCTTGCCGTCGATGGATATCAAATACACACCAATGAAGCTTTTATAGGATATATTTGATTTATGGTTTTAAGTAGTTTTGAAATTTAAAATGTTATCTGATATAAAAAAATAAAATCCTACTATTACGTACTTACTATTATGCCATAGCAGTTCATTGCCAATCCCCTCTTAAAAGATTTATTAAATAGATATTGGGTGCAATTTTTTGTACTTGTGGCATACGAATCATTATTACGACAAGAACGGCTATAATGTATACCACCCGTCATTCATCTCTATTGTTATAATTGTGCTGTTGGTTAAGTCCACTGCTAAACAATACTGCTTTTTCGCAAAAAAGGTCTTTAACATTTTCACCATTGTTTATATCGGCCTCAATAACACATACAACGACAATTAATAATAGCAGCACTCTTAAACAGATAAATAACGTCCAAGATGCAAGTATAATAACAAAACTTTTAGCAGACAATCTTAAAGCCGTCTACACAACGCTGGTGCAGTATTAAATATCACAAGCAAATTACTACAGGCAAATAGTACCTCATTCGCTCATTTGCTTAATAAAACACTAACAACTCTACACGGGATACCAAAAGATGCAGACATATAGAAAAGACAAATAGCACAGAAAATATTATCCGATTATAAAGACCTTCAGGTAATTGTTTTTCTTATGCCTAATGGAAACGTATACTTTAAAGAGCCGTTCTCAGGGCAGCAGAATTCTACGACAAACAACCTTGCATTTCGACACTATTTCCAAGGTTCAATTAAAACACATAATATCTATCTAGGAAATGTAATTACATCTACATCATCAGGTCAAAGAGAAGCTTTAATTGCAGTTCCAATATATTCTGTAAAAGGTGGTTCCACTCTTATTGGAATATGGGCTGGCGGCATTGATTTTAATGTCTTAAATAAAGAGCTTCAATCTCTTAATTTTCCAGCAGGCGAACGAGCAGTCTATGTAGATCATAATGGACAGAAGTTAGCCGATTCGAATGTAAACAGTAGCAATAAACTCGAATCTTTTGCCAATCTCCAAAGCTTCAAGAATGGAAAATCAGGATCAGATATAGAAGGCGTTATTAATAGTACTACGATCTCAAAGATGCTTGTTAATTATCACCCAGTCAAGGCATTTCAGAATACGTGGGTGGTTTTATTAATGCAAAGTTTAGATCTCCTATGAAGCACCACATGATGGTCTGGTTTTCACGCGAGGCTGGTCTTTTCTATAGCTGCCTATCATTTTTTTCCGTGAACGAACTTTCTGCTTTACAATTTTTGTGGTTTTTATTCTTTAGAAGTGTGTGATGGTAAAAGGAATACCATGAACAGGGTCGCAATACCGAGGCCTATTGTATACAATGTTGAACTAATTAACGAGTCAGTAAAGTGATGTATTCTGACATGATTATATGAACCTTTAGTATGACTTCCGATATCACCAGTAGCAGGACTAGTACCCGTACCAATCAAACCAAAGAAGATGGGAGCCTATAAAGGCAGTTCCCATTGCATTTCCGATCGCAGTCATTGTATTATACACTCCCGATACAGCACCTGCATATTGTTGATCCTTAACACGTGAAAGAATAATGTTTATCAGAGGCACAATTAAAAATCCGTTACCGATTCCAATTATGAACATATACTCTAGCAGCTGTGACCATCGCAATCCAATATTACTTTCTTGATGTGCAGTTATAATCAAGAGCCCATAGCCGATGATGATTACAATTGCACCAATCTTCAAAATACCAGCATCTAGTTTTGGAACAATCTTGGGAGTAAGCGATGAAGAAACAAGGAATCCAACTCCCAGTGGCAGGAATGTCAAACCTGAGCTAAGTGGGGAAAGTCCTAGTCCATTTTGCAAGTAGAATGTCAATACAAATATGAATGCAGTGTAACCTATGTAAAATACAATTATGATTGATATACCTATTACAAAACTACGATCTTTGAATAGTAAAAGAGGCACAATTGGTGCTTTAGATGCGGAATGCAATCTCTTGCCATTTTTAGTATTATGATCATGTTCAGATGTCGATAATCTTCGTTCAAAGAATATGAAAGGAACGATCAAGATAATTGATAGTATTATTGCAGCATACATCCACAAAGGCCAGCCAGCACCTCTACCTTCGATGAGAGGATATAATAGGAGAAATAAGATAACAGACATAATAGCTGCTCCTCCTATATCAAGTCTGATCGGCTTTTCTGATTTTGATTCACATACAATAAATAAAGCAGCAATTAAAGTACCTATACCTATCGGCACATTTACAAGAAAAATTAGTCTCCAATCAAGATTAAATAAATTTGCTTGGAGAAGAAAGCCACCAAGGATTTGTCCTGCAATCGCAGCAATACCAAGAGCAGTACCGTATAAAGCCACAGCCTGTGAAGGTAGCTTGAATTATAGAGAGTGCTTGTGGAAACAGCAGTCCCTTGAAACACGCGAGTAATGATCAAAGTTAGAGGGTCTTGTGCAAAAGCACACAATGCAGATGTTATAATAAAACTTATCATTCCAATCACAAACATACGTTTTCTTCCATAAGTGTCACCAAGTCTTCCCGCAGTGATAAGGTTAACACCATATGCTATTGTATATCCTGCAATTGCGAATTGAATCTGTTCAGGGCTTGCCTGTAGTCCATGCTGAATACTGGGGCTTGCAACAAATATAATATAGAAATCCACAGTAGCCATAAATGGAGCCATCAATACAATAATAAGAGCAAGCCATCGATGATGACTGGAAGATCCGGCATTAGCAGAATTCTTCAAATCATCATCTCCTTGTAAGCTAATCTCAGCTCTTGTAGTAACAGTTTCGACATCCGAACTTCGATGCACTAGAAGAGAAGAATCACAGAAGGATGGAGTTAGATTCTGACCTAAAGAGACAGAACTATAGAAATCTAGAGAAAATCTTGTTTTCGTTTGAGGAAGCAGAGGATGATGCCATTGCTGTTCGTTTGTGTTGTGTTTTCATATTGTTTTTTGGATTAGTTTATTTAGTTATTTGAAATGAATTGAGCATCTTCTCTAGGGTTGGTAGGTAATAGGAAAATTTCGTTGGCTCTGCATTATAGCTAATGATATAAGCTTTGTCCCCTTTTATTGTTAAAATTAACATAGCCTGAAGATTAACACCCTCTTCGACTCCGGTATATACTAATTTGTATGCTGGATTGTTTGAAAGGCTAGCATTTCTATCTAACTTGATAATATCGAAATCTTTTCTTAAATCTTCAATACTGTTATTGGCATATTTGGCTAGAGTGATAGGCTGGATATCTGATATATTGTCTATTTTTATATCAAGGCTTTCTGAGGACGAATCTGAAGCATTCTTGGTGGGAGAGATGAATTTAACAACATCAACAAGCATGCTTTTGTTGTCAGAACCACTACTAACATTTTCTTCTTTCTGCCAGTTAGAAGGATATTGCATTCGAATTCAGTAGGTAGAATTCTCGTATGTGAACATCTTGTCAACATGTGCTATCGCTTCTTGTGGTAAAACGTAATATAGCATAGAAGAAGTAGCGATCGAAGATAAGGAACCCACCAATATCATAATCAATACTGTTGGCAGAATTTTGTTGTACATATTTGTACCATAAGCTTTATCATTACTATGTTATTTGTGTTTTTCCAACAAATGGTCACAAATTTTATCAATTTGTAATCCTCAGAGAAATAAACTTTTCATTTTAAATCAAGTCTCTAGGATAACATCTAATCTATCTTCTACACTTTTGTATATCGCAACAACAAGCTGTCAAAATATCTAATAAATTTTCTATTAGTCATTATATCGTCAGAGTAAAGTCCAAGTGCGATTACTTTCCCTTTTTTATAATTCAGTGTGTATGTTGCAATCAAAATCTTCACTGGTTTTGAATCTTTTTTTGTAATTGATGCATTATAGTTCAACAGAACTAGATCTTTAGGATTCGTCAGGTACTGTTCTTCGTGATGTTTGTATTGGAAAGGATTATTGGCAAATGTGATATTGCATGAATAACAAAGGTAGTTGCTACCTAACCATTGTGAAGTTTCATTCGGCCATCTTTCACCTACACTTCTCCACGCAGATTTACCATTAAAAGCCCAACCGTGCCCTTTAACTAGTGTTCTTGTATGAGTGTTCCTGTTGTAATTCACCTGAGCATAGAATACGTTACCATCCATAAGAATCATTGTACCACCATTAGCAACAAATCGTTTTAGATTATCATATTCTATCTGTGTTTCATATTCCTGATGGCCAAGTATAACATTACCAAAGGTTTACTCGCAAACTAGACAAACATCAGATACCACATATTGTATTGGATAATGGCGGCCATTGGAAGCTTCATCATATGCAACGACATAACGGAGCCCAGATTAAGACACCGTTCAAGTTACAGGATATAGATGATGCTGTGCTGGAGAAATATTGTGACGATAAGTATGGTTTCATGCGTCTCCATGTAACTCCACGTAAACTTGTAGGTAAATTCTACTGTACAGCATTACCACATCAGCAATCGTGGCCTGTCAAGAAAATAGATGAGTTTAGACTTGATTCACAAAAGCACAGGCCAGATAGGTAAGTAGCACTGACATAGGAACAGGTTACTTACATGCCTACATTATATGCCCCATTGGACTACCTTTTGCTTTTCTTGACAAGTCTTCTGTCGCAATGATCATCTTTGAGAAACCATTTATCACCCGTCGTTTTGCACGTCAGTAGGATTTATCGGATAATCCAAATACATAAAGCTAGTCACAGACAAATATCTTGTGTGTTACAGTCGAAGAGTTACCAGCAGGCAAAGTGGATAGAGTGTACTTGTGGATGTGGGACCAAATTATTAGATACAAGTCCCGAAGGCTATAAGAGGCCATAATACATATAGGCATGTAATCGTATCAG
>JBAVTY010000792.1:0-1888 GCA_049696495.1 Candidatus Nitrosopolaris sp. | reverse complement strand
CACAATTTAGATTCCAAATCTGGGAACTTTCTAGACATCCTCAGTGCTGTGACGCCTTTGCGACACCGCATGCCTTTCTGTAGATACGGTAGAAAAGGTAACAGCAGTTTATACTTTTCTGGCTCGTAACGAGGTTCGGACCAAACCTGTATCAGTTATTGAAGGACTTCTATCGATCGGATCGGAAGTCTATGGTAATGTTATTGGTAATGATTACACAGTAGTAGAAGGTACACCTGGTGGAACAGGGGGATTGGGTGGAAACGGTGGACAAGGCATAGGTGGCGGCGTGCCAGGTTTAGGTGGCCAAAGCGCTAACGACGGTGCAGGTGGAAACGGCTTTAATGGCGGAACCGGCGCTTAAATAATATAATAATCATATCATTAGGTGCCAAGAGAGGCCATCAAGTCTTCGATAAAGGCGAACTATTGAAACTTGTAGATTATTATACAACCAATCGTTGGAAGAGCGGTTGAAGGATAAAGGTTTAAAATATTATGAACAAAAGAGAAATCTAACACAAAAACGCAAGATTATTTCAAGTATAAAAGATATACATAGCCAAGTCTTACAGGATGTTATATGGAGAGTTGAAAGAGCATTTCAAAATTACCATAGAGATAGAAGTATCGGACAGCCTAACTTTAAACGGTATGGTAGATATAACTCTATAACCTATCCTCAATATTGCTCATTCTGCCTTAAAGAGAATAGGTTAAGACTAGCATTCGTTGATGGATTAATCAAAATAAGATTACATAGGATTCCAATAGGGAGTATAAAGACGTGTACAATAATAAGAGACATTGATAGATGGTTCGCTTGCTTTTCTTGCAATAACAATAGAAAAAAGATTACTAACAATATAATTGCAAGTCTCGATGTCGGTATACATAATTGGATTAAACTAGATAATGGTGAAATAATTGACCGACCACGATTTCTAGATGGTGCTGTAAAAAATATAACACGATTGCAAAGAGAATTATCCAGGAAAAAGAAGGGTTCGAAACATTGGCAGAAAACAAAAATAATGCTAGCCAAAGCATGGAGACGAGTAAGATTACAAAGAGAAGATTATTGTCAGAAAACTACTACCAATATGGCTAAAAGATTTGCAACAATAGTGTTTGAAAAACTCTCAATATCGAAAATGGTCAAGAGCCACAGACTAGCAGGAAAAATACTGGATGCTACTTGGTATAAATTACGACAACTGGGTGCTTATAAGGCGGAGGTTGTTACCGTCGACCCAAGTAATACAACACAAAGATGTTCTAGTTGTGGTTTGATACCTGAAAAGAGAATCGAACTTGATGTAAGGATTTACGAATGTAGTAATTGTGGTTTGATAATCGACAGGGACCACAACGCTGCTTTAAATATATTAAAACTGGGTTCGGAGGGAGCCCTTGTAGAGAAGGAACCTCTACTTGTCGAAGACAGACTGTCTAAAAACAAGCAAGTTACTTCGATGAAGCATGAAACCTACATCCTTTAGGGGTGGGTAGCTCACGAGTGCTCAAATCCCTTCCTATACGTTATAGCCCTCATCATGGATTCGTAGAAAAATGTTATTTGATGGCTATTATTTCATTAATGCTCTAACCCCCAGAAGCTTTTACATTAGAGAGATCACGATTCATATAGTTGAAAAAAATCAAACTGCTAGTTAATGAAAAATTCGAACTTGGGAGCTATCGAGGCTGCCTTTTTCTTCATGTTCTTACTAGTGCTAATAGTGACAACTAATAATGTCACATTTGAAAGGTCGGCATTTGCTCAATCTTCTGGAAATAAAACACAAGTTTGGACAGATAGAGAAAATAATATGAAAATTCTTTTTACGTATTCGCCAGAGAATCCAGTGATAAATACCCCGACTCA
>JBAVTY010000791.1:0-5105 GCA_049696495.1 Candidatus Nitrosopolaris sp. | reverse complement strand
GGATTCATCCATTACATATGGAACAAATTAAAACAAGGAATATCAATACGTTCGCTCATTATGACTGTTAGTAAGATAGACACAGTTTGCGCATGAAAACGCAAATACTCGACTAAGTTGAATTGATCTCGCCGTGTGTTACGTGAAGCTACGGATAAATCGATATCAATCCAAGCACATCGAAACTAAACCTAAAACAGCTAATTTAATGTTCCAGGACATGGGTTATTGATGTGATGGATTTTCGTGAAGTTTCTAGAAAATCCAAAAATATTTATTTGATTAATCTATGCTACCGTAGAAAAGAGGCGATGCTTTTGTGGCAACCAATTTCATCACAATCAACCTATCTATAATTCGGATTCGGCCACTCAAGCAAGCATAATTTAGACCCCAGACCTATATAAAATTAACACCAAAACAAGAACTATACTTCCTTTTCCAAATTTGCCTACAAAGATCTATTTTTGAATTTATATAAACCTCAATATCTCCAAAATCAGTCTTGGATGTTCTCGATTGGAAGGAAATGGACACAACGTATCCTTGTCATAACCTATACATCCTTGACATCTTAGATAGTAAATATATTCTCTACTGACGATACAACTATTATGCCCGCATTCTGTTTACCGGTTTTTGCTGATTCCTTGATGGCGGTGACTACACGATCAACACCAGACTCCTCTACTATCGTAACCACCGTGCTTCTGTTTGAGTATGATGTTTTCGTAGTTCCAGCTCCCATGCCATAGCTTATCATATATTTTTCACCCTTTCCCATGCCTTTAGATCCGTAGAATGTCGCTTGCAGGTTTAGGGTCTCCAAAGTGGATAACACAGAGTTTGTTTTTTCAGATAAGATGAAAGCTTCCACTCTCTTCATTGCTACATTTTTTTTTGGTATTTTGAATTCTTTTTCTACCTCGGTGGATTGCCCCGGCATATAGAGAGATTCTTCTATTTGATATTTAAGGCGTATCGTCAGATAGACAATCCTGTTGCAGCATGTCACGTCAGCCGCTAACCTTATACCTCTAAGGCTAGAAAATAGTAGTAGAGGAACTCTTATCCTGCTGCTGTACCAACACAATGGGCCACCAATAGATCGATATTAGAAAAGCAATAGTCAGAAAAAGAGGATATGCTATTTCCATTCCATCCGACAAATGGAGTTTTTCATTTGGAGGACAGTTGATATATTATAAGCATTGCTTTGTGCCACAAGAAGATGTATGGATACTTATAGTAATCAACAGTAAACAGTTTCTAGAGAAATATGCCGCCAATTGACGTTCATATTGATATTTATATCTAGTCGGTTATTTCTCTAATTATATCATCATGCTAACCTAGCTCTGATAGATAGACAAGAAATTCAATTGTTTGCTTCAATTTCTCAAGTGGGAAATATTTTACTATAGTAAAGCTAGCGTCTTAGAAAGATGATATGAAAGAACAATTGAAGTTGGAAGCATGAATATACAGTCAGAAGGACAACAGATTTCTGATGAGATGTTGGCTAGTGGGAAAGATAGGAAGTCTATTCTAAAGAGCTTGGAGTTCGCGAATAGCAACCCATACACGCCCATGGATTCTTCTAAAACCCTAACCAATCTCTACGCCAATTTCATAATGGAAGAGTGGGATTGGTGAAGTAGTAAAAAAGATAGAATGCGAAGCATCTCGCATAACATCGTCCGACAGCATTACACGTAATAAGATCGACATAATATAAACGTGGACAAACAGTGTCAATTATGTTATCCGAGTGTATTGAAGATCTAGAATACTATTCTAATAAAATAGATTTTGATAATCCCCATAATAATCTTATTTGTATGACATCGTGAAATGTTCTCAATAGATAGCTTCTAACATTCTGTTCATGTTATGTTTTTCATAACATACTTTCAACGACTCAGAATGGTAAAGTACTAAGTTAAAGCTGTCGTCTAAAAGCTGTCGACAATAATGAACAAATAAACGCATTTAAGATAATGACATGATAAACATCAATGGCAAAAATGTCGAAAGCACAAATTCGTTTCTCACGCAAGGTACCTTCATAGGAAAACTTGCTACAGTTAAAAAAGAAGGAAGTTCTCATGTTGTTCCAATCTGGTTTGTGGTGGATAAAAGGAATAGTAAAGGTGATATTATTTTTACCACTGGTAGTGCTTCAATCAAAGCGAAGAATATTTGCCGAGATAAAAGGGTAAGTATTTGTATAGACGACCAGATCCCGCCTTTTTCGTTTGTAACAATATTTGGTACGCCAAATATATCTCCTTACAAGCAAAGAGAGGTCCTAACTTACTCTACTTGCAATTTTGATCGCAATCATGGTCGCATTTCTATATTGTATTATAGAGTCTAGCCAATCCGTACAGATGTTCTCTTAACTCGCATCTTCGTTTGAAGACTGAATAACCGTATCGCCAACCATTTTTCCATGCTTAAGTATGGTGACCCTGATGGCATGGTGGCAGTAGCATATACAACTCTCAATCACTCCTGTCCCGATCCTCTTTCTGACGATTACATTGTGATTTCATCGCTAGGTAACATTCATTACATATAGACGTGGAAAAAATAAAATTTATTGAAAAAAACCTCACCCTCCCACAAGATTTGCACGTCTTCATAACCTGTGGTATTCTAATCGAATTATTTAAGCGGTATTTTCTTTATCATTATGTAAGATACGCTGTTAATTATTTGCTGTTCTGGAAGCACTCTTCATCATCTTCCATGTCATGCTTTATTTCCGCTTTTGTTGTTACCATCGAATATTCCATTCCTTCTCGGATGTAAGACGGTGGCCATCTTTCTATCCAAAGAGATCGTTTAGAAGCTCTCAATGTCGTTCGCAAGTATGGTAGTACGCAACAATGATTCTGACGCGTACTGTAGTTTAAATCGTTTTCTGAGGATATAGTCATCCGAAATCGCTTCTTCCCTTCTGTCAACCGCTGCCTTTGCCGACATAATTTGGGAGTTACAAAAATACTCCCAGAGCCTATTTATACTAAGCTTACAAAATAAAATTAGCTATGCAAGAAATATGGATTTTCCAATGAGACTTTCCTATACCATGTGTCAAGGAAAATGCAATATCTCCAAAAAAACTGGTGAGATTTAATAAGGTAGTATTAGATTATGTGAAAGATCTTCCAATAGTACTTTTTGCCAATAAAATACAAGAATTACATGAATTCCATGAACTAGCTTGACACCAAATTACCAAGGAAATACATTTCATGATAACAGGCCCTAACAAATCAATGTCGATTTACGAACATTTACCAAAATTCTAGAGATAAATCTTGTAGCAGAATCTCTAACTGACACCGAGATTTCCACCACATGCGCAAAAATTGAATTCATCTATTCGGGAATTACAAAAAGGACATGGACCTACACTATCATAATCTACTTCAATTGCATCTTTTCCGAAAATCTTATAATGAACATTAATTTCTTCTGGTATTTCCTCTATATTCGACATTTATCACATTTTAATATTCTCGCTCATCGTATTTATATATTTTTTAACATATTATTGACGAAAATCCCTAACACACTACAATCGCCATCATTTCTCCATTGCGCTCATGCTTACTTAAGTAGTCTGTACTAAAATGGAGCGTATTACTCACACACATAGGTGAGACTGCCTGAACCACTGTTAACTAGAATGCTAGTGGTTACTACATGAAATATAATCTCAATACTCCACTATGTACAAGAGAACTGTTGACGTACGGGTTTCGATTTCAAAATGCGAAAAGGTTAAGACCATCACGAGCTGATACATAAAAATGACTAAGGTTTTGCAACTGAAGCTCGCGAAAATTATTTTTAAGTGGGTATCTAAATGCCGGATGAACCAACACCAATTCAGCCGCACGATATTCATTTTTGTATGCTCATCAATACCATTGTAGGGAGCCCTAGCTAATTCGGACAGTCCAATCTTTGCGGTTACATGCAATCCAGTGTTTTAATGTAATATGTTATCTACCGAGCACTTCAATTGTTGAGCAGAAAATGGTTTCTATGGATTGTCCAACAATCAACGTTTTTGATATTTGTTCCCCCTACTACACGATGAAAAAATAAATTATCCTGTATGATAAACGATTTAATTCAATGTCTACAGTCGGACCAACTAAAACATTATCAATTGATTTCGATTCCGTTGTCGCTGACACCATGATAGCCTAGACCACGGAGTATAACAAGCTGAAACATACAAACATAACCAAAAGTTAAATAACATATTGGGATATCGGTATGATTCTGCCTCTCTCAGCAGAGGAAATTTCTAAAATATTCAACTACGTTTGGCAATATTGCTGACGAGATATTCCACCTAGTGAGCCAGGACAAAGTGAGATCATAAAAAGAATCCATCGTAGAGGTTATAGAATTTCTATTTTAGCGAAAAGAGAGAGACCAACAGCAGCGTATGTAGCGAAATGGCTTGATTATCATGATATTTATTCTGACGATCTTATCTTCTTATATGACAATACCCCCAAAGCAGATATCCTTTTGATATCCTAATTGACGATGCTCCAAGCAATTTAGTGGACATAACCCCTCCAAAGGTTGGAATATTATTCAACCAGCCTTGGAACAAAGATTTTAATTGGTCTCTCAGAGTGAATACAATAAGTGAAACTCCCATAGTACTGGATGCTTGGCTGGATTTCCCTACGTTTGATTCCGCAATAACTCAATCAAAACTTATTGAAAGATCATGACCAGTATCAATATGAATGCAATTGTACATTGGACTATGAAACAAAAATATTCGACTACACTAACTTTGGATTCCAATGTAATTTTGTTGAAATAGAAAACCTAAGGACCGCATTAAATCAATATTGACGTCCTCTTTGGCTTTAATAATTCTATGACCTTTGCGATCATTTATTATCTGAGTTACTCTGTGGGCTATTATTTCGTGCGTGCGACCGATTCATTCGTTCGGTATGCTTTGAACAGTACCTTCAAACTATCGAAGGGAGTTAAGTTAAGTATCTGAGTTTTTATCAACATAGAATTATCTGAATGTTAACGATTTTAGATGCGAA